>JAPLVX010000097.1:0-2881 GCA_026396945.1 Candidatus Falkowiibacteriota bacterium | reverse complement strand
TAAAATCCTTCAGGGCGAATAAGCCCTTGCCATGTTTGGCGCTTTTTCTTATTTCGACGAAAGTATTCATATTACTTCCCGCGCTATTTGGCGCTTTTGTTTCCGGTCTTAAAGAAATCATTTTTTGTCTCGTTTATTTATCTTTTTAAGTTTGGCAATATCCGGCACCGTGATCCAGGCGGCCATCGTCCCAAAGCCGGTTTTATTAATCTCGAAAGGCTTTACTTTAATAACATTCTTCAAAAATATCAGCAGACAATATTTTTTATTTTTAAATCTGGCCCAGAATTCCGGAATTTTAACTGCTTCTAGCCCATCCGCTTGGCCATACTTACTTAATATATCTTTCACTTTTTGGGGAGTTAAATCGGCAAATTGTTTAACCCGACTTACTTCTGCTCTCAGCCTGACTGGTTCACCCGAATCTTTAAAATAGACCATCTCTCCTTTCTTAATATTACCCCAGGGCTGACATTTTAACGAGTACCAACACGATTCAATTTTTTTCTGGCCGTTTAAAATTTTATCCGTTAAGCCCCAAGATTTTTTCATTATCGCTAGGTGTTCCATATTATTTATACTTTTCCAGTTCTCTTTATAATCTGCTCAATCATTTTCTTTTTCTTTTGGGCATAAACTTCTCTAGCATCTTTATACTTTTCGGCCAGCTTAGTTTTTAGCTGCGAATATTGTTTCGCGATATCTTTATGTTCAAGTAGATAATCTCTAAAAGAAATCATATCTTCAACATACCCGCTGCCAATTTTACCAAGATGAAGATAATGGGTTCTTTTCTCCGCCGGGCCTTTCGTAAAAAACAATCTTTCCTTTTTATCTTCCGGCTTTAATTCATAACCAATATCCTTTAGTTTCTTGGTATAACTTTTGGCAATTCTAAGAGATGGAACAATAATACCGATATCAATAATTGGTTTAGCCAAAATTCCTCTAATGGCGGTACTACCAACATGCTGAATATTAAGAGCGTCTTGGCCGAAAACCCTTTTTAGTTTTTTCGCTTCCTGCACAAAACTTCGATGCCAGTTCGGGTCATACTCGTTCAATTTTACTGTTCCTCTTTTTAAGCCAATCATAGTTAGGGCAATTACTTCCCATGACAATTTTTAAACTTTTTTCCACTTCCACACGGACAGGGATCGTTGCGTCCAACTTTTTGTCCGCTAGCGTCTTTAACTTTCTCGTGAACTAAATCAAAATTATCGTTCGCCTCTGCTTGACGATTCATTTCCTTAGCCGCCCCTTGAAAATTTAAGGGCTTCTCGACCTCCCCTTCCATCATTAAATTAATTAAATTAGGACTGGCGGCCAAAGCGGCGGCCGTTTTATAAATTGAGTAAACAATCTGTTTCTGAATTAAATCATTTAATTCCTGATACAGGCGATAAGCTTCTTTTTTATATTCAACTAGCGGGTCGCGCTGACCATAACCGCGTAAACCAATCCCGCGACGCATATAATCCATAGTTTCTAGATGCTCCACCCACATCTGATCAATTGAGCGGATTAGAATTCCCTTCTCAATTTCCGCAAAATTAATATTTGAGTCTTTGAACTTAAGCGCCAAATTTTCATAATTATCTAAACTTAACTTAATTAAATAATCGGTAATTCCGGTTCTCAATTTGTCTTTATTACTGGCGGCCGCAATCATTTTATCCAATTCCGTTTTTAACTCCGGGCCAGCGCTAAAGATCGTTTTCATCACTTCGCAAATTTCCGTAATATTCCAATCGCTAATATTATCCCCGGCCGTATGGAAATTAACCACCAGGGCAATTTCGCCCGCGACCATGTCTAAAATAATCGTGCTTAAATTTCTGGCTGGTTCAGTGATCAGTTCTTTAGACTCGGTTTTATTATTTGAATCAATCTCGCCCCCGAGTCTGATCGCTGTCAAGTTCTCGGCCATCTCTAAAATCTCGCGCCGGCGCCGATAAATTGCTTCCCGGTGCTTATTAATCACGTCGTCGTACTCAACTAAATGCTTCCGTAAATCAAAATTATTTCCTTCAACTTTTTTCTGGGCTGATTCAATCGAGCGGGAAATCATTTTATTCTCAATCGGGACATCGGCCGGCACACGCAAAGTTTTCATTAAATTTTTCATGCGGTCGCCGCCAAAAATCCGCATTAAATCATCATCGGTCGAGACAAAAAATTGCGAGGAACCGGGATCGCCTTGACGCCCGGCCCGACCGCGTAATTGGTTATCAATGCGGCGTGATTCATGGCGTTCGGTGCCGATCACGTGCAAGCCGCCCAAAGCGATTACGGCCGCTTGTTCCTCTTTGACCGGCGGATTGCCGCCTAAAATAATATCGACTCCCCGACCCGCCATGTTAGTGGCTAGTGTAATTGCCCCGCGCTGGCCGGCCTGGGCGATGATCTGCGCTTCTTTCAAATGATTCTTAGCGTTTAAAACTTCCGGATGCAAACCTTCGCGCGCCATCATATCGGCCATGACTTCATTTTTCTCAATCGAAATCGTACCAACAAGTATCGGCTGACCAAGTTTATTGCGCTCTTTAATATCACGGATTACCGCGGCAAATTTATCTTCTTCGGTGCGGTAAATTAAATCGTTAGAATCTTTACGGATATTTGGTTTATTGGTGGGAATAACAATGGTTTCTAAATTATAAATTTTATGAAACTCTTCGGCTTCCGTGACGGCCGTACCGGTCATACCGGCTAACTTTTTATATAACCTAAATAAATTTTGAAAAGTAATCGTCGCCATGGTTTGGGATTCTTTTTGCACCTTAACCCCTTCCTTGGCTTCAATCGCTTGGTGCAAACCCTCGCTATAACGCCGCCCCGGCATCATCCGACCGGTAAATTCATCAACAATAATTACTTC
>JAPLVX010000059.1:14785-17108 GCA_026396945.1 Candidatus Falkowiibacteriota bacterium | reverse complement strand
TCATCTAATTTTCCGCCCAGTTCGGCAATAATTTTATCTTTTTCTTCGTCGCTGTAAGCGTATTTTACGATCGCGCCTTTTTTAAGCTGATATAAAGGCGGTTGGGCGATATATAAATGGCCGCCGGTAACAAGCGGTCCAAAATGGCGGAAGAATAAAGTTAAAAGCAAAGTTCTGATATGAGCGCCATCAACATCGGCATCAGTCATGATAATAATTCTATGATAGCGCAATTTTTCTAAATCTAATTGATCGTCGATATTCGTACCAAGGGCGATGACTAAATTTTTAATTTCATTATTAGCCAACATTTTATCGAGTCGCGCTCGTTCAACATTTAGAATTTTGCCGCGCAAGGGAAGAATAGCTTGGAATTTACGGTTACGGCCTTGTTTAGCGCTACCGCCGGCTGAGTCGCCCTCCACAATATATAATTCACATTCCTCGGGATGACGGCTAGAACAATCAGCTAGTTTCCCGGGTAAAGTCATGCCCTCTAAGGCGCCTTTACGTAAAATTGTCGCTCGAGCGGTGCGGGCGGCCATCCGGGCCTGAGCCGAGAGAACGCATTTGCCAATAATTGCTTCAGCCTCTTTGGGATGTTCTTCCAAAAAGGAAGAAAACATTTCACCGGTGGCTTGTTCAACATAAGTTTTTATTTCCGCATTGCCTAGTTTCCCTTTGGTTTGGCCTTCAAATTGTGGGTCAGGCAGTTTAACGCTTACGATCGCAGTCAAACCTTCACGGACGTCTTCACCGGTCAAATTTTCCTGTTTATCTTTAATTAAATTATGGCCGCGGGCATAAGAATTTAAGACGCGGGTCAAAGCGGTTCGGAAACCGACCAGGTGAGTCCCGCCCTCGGGGTTATGAATATTATTGGCAAAGGCTAAAATAGTTTCATTGTATTCATCATTATATTGCAAAGCGATCTCTACCTTATTATTGTTAATATCTTTATCAAAATAAAAAATTGTTTCATTTTTTACAGATTTATTTCGGTTTAAGGCTTTGATATAAGACTTAATCCCGCCTTCAAAATGGAATTTATAATTTTTATTACGATGACCAACCCGGCGATCAAAAACGTTAATCGTAATTCCTTTAGTTAAATAAGTTTGTTGGCGCAGACGATCGAGAATTTTGCCCCAACTAAATTCTAATTCGCTAAAGACACTGGGATCGGGTTTGAAGGTTATAGTCGTTCCGACTTTTTTAGAGGGACCGACAATTTTGGCCGGTTTAACCGGAATACCGATTTTAAATTCTTGCATCCATAATTTACCATCTTGGTGAACCTCGGCTTTTAAATAAGTACTTAAAGCGTTAACAACTGAGACTCCGACACCATGCAAACCGCCGGAAACCTTATAACCGGTACCGCCAAATTTGCCGCCCGCATGTAGTTTAGTCAAAACGGTTTCGAGCGCCGAGACTCCAGTTACTTTATGTTTTCCGACCGGAATACCGCGACCATTATCAGCCACCGCCACCATCCCATCTTTAAGCAGGGAGACATCAATCGTGTCAGCATAGCCAGCCATCGCCTCATCAATGCTATTATCAACCACTTCCCAGATTAAATGATGTAAGCCGGCGGCCGAGGTCGAGCCAATATACATGCCCGGTCGTTTGCGTACCGGGTCCAAACCTTCAAGGACAGTAATTGCATCCGCCCCGTAGCTATTATTTTTTTTAGTTTCTTTCGTAGCCATATTAAGATATTTAAAACAAAAAATTCCCGTTTACCAAGCTGGCTTTTTGGGGCATTTTAGGTGAATTTATAATTAATAATTTTTAATTGCGATATCATTATTTTAGCAAAAATAAACATTTTTGGCAAGTTTTTAGGTGGCTTATTTTTGACTGATTTCTGGTTTTTTGAGCTTAATTGGCAGACCATTCACGGTGTGCTAGGGTGGCTATTCAGGCATTGACAAAATGATTTTTTTTCAATATATTAAGGATGGCACATTATCAATATAAATGAGATAAGTTTAACCTAAATAATCTAGATTTAAAGATTTGAGAAATGAAAACTAGTATCTTTTTTTTCTGGCTGAGCTTTCTAAGTTTATTGGTCTCAGCGCAAGTTGACACT
The DNA here is from genome assembly GCA_026396945.1 of Candidatus Falkowiibacteriota bacterium. GTDB lineage: Bacteria > Patescibacteriota > Patescibacteriia > Patescibacteriales > UBA12465 > JAPLVX01. Next base: position 15,007 of record JAPLVX010000059.1, on the reverse strand, counting down.
AGTAATCTTTCTCCAGCCGATAGGAAGTATCTGCAGGCCTGTTTAGGCAACGCTGATTTCAGAGAATTAGCACCTAATTATGATAACGCCACGATTAATTTTTCGCGGCGATTCCACCCTTGGGAATTATCTCCAACTGAGATTTGGAATTATAAGACTTTAAAATTTTCGGTTATGCCGATTAATGATTCCGTCGCGGTGAGAAAAAATTCTCGGTATTTC
>JAPLVX010000059.1:7675-14760 GCA_026396945.1 Candidatus Falkowiibacteriota bacterium | reverse complement strand
TCTTTAGATTTTTTCGATTCCTTTACCGGTATTTATTTATTTTCAATTGACGCCGAATATTCAGTCGTTAGTTTTGTTGGCTTGGTTGGAAATAAATATTATGATCAAGACTTTAATTTTTGGGTCAACACCGAAAGAGGCTTTATCCGAAGATTGAAAAGAATTCAGCGCCAAGCGACGAGAGGTGATTATTCGCCCTTAAGTCTCGATCGTTTTTACGCTCGACTCTTGGCTGATAGTCGAACTTATCTGCGCGCGATCTATCCTTACTTAAAGATTAGGCGTAAAATTTGATGTTTTTATTTGTGACACCCGTTCTGTCCCGGTCCATGCTAATCATGGGCCTTTTTTTATCCAGATTTTATGCTATTATTGTATATATGTCTAAAATATTAATAACCGGCGGCGCCGGATTTATTGGTTCTAATTTAGTCGATGTTTTAATAAGTGCCGGCTATCAAGTCGTCATCATCGATAATTTAGTCACCGGGAAAAAGGAATATTTAAACCCTCAGGCTAAATTTTATCAAGCCGATATTTGCTCGTCCGAAATTGCGGCGATTTTTACGGCCGAAAGATTTGATTATGTTTATCATCTGGCGGCGCAAATTGAGGTGGCCAAATCAGTCGCCGACCCCGTCTATGACAACGCCGTTAATATTTTGGGGGCTTTAAATATACTGGCCAATTGCCAAAAGAATAAAGTTAAAAAAATTATTTTTTCTTCAACCGGCGGTGCGATTTACGGTGAAGCCGAGGAAATTCCCACGCCGGAGACCGCGCCGGCCTATCCAGTTTCTCCTTATGGTATCCATAAATTAACTTTTGAAAAATATTTAAATTATTATTACCAAATTTTTGGGCAAGACTACGCTATTTTAAGATTTGCCAATGTTTACGGACCACGTCAATACCGGGGCGGAGAAGCGGGGGTAATTTCCATTTTTATTGCTAATGCCATTTTAAATAAGACTAGTTTTTTATACGGCGACGGCCAGCAAACTAGAGATTATGTTTATGTCGCCGACGTGGTTAAAGCTTTAGTGCTCGTTAAAGATATTGAAGCTCGAGGAGAAATAAATATTTCAACTGCGCGAGAAATTAATCTTTGGCAGATAATCGCCAGTATTGAGAAAACTTTGGGCCAGCCGATTATAATTGAACAAAAGACGGCCAAACTAGGCGAACAAAGACGAAGCTGCTTAAGCTACGAGCGTGCCCGAACGGTTTTGAATTGGCTTCCAGAAGTTGATTTAGCGCTCGGGATAAAAAATACTCTTGCCTGGGCGAAAGATAATAAAAATAATTTATAATTAAGCAACATATGTCTAAAATCATATGTCTAAAATTTTTGTGTCTAATTGGAAAATGCAGTTGAATTATTCGGCCAGCCTTAAATTAGCGAATGATTTTAAAAAAAAGTTTAAGAATTTTTCCGGTCTGGCCGTGCTTTGCCCGGATTTTTTAAGTTTAGCCGCGGTGGCGCAAATTATTAAAACTACCCCCTTAAAATTAGGCGCGCAGGACTGTTCTTTGCGCGACCAAGGTGCTTATACTGGTGAAGTTTCGGCCCGCAATTTAAAAGCTTTAGGCGCTAATTATGTGATTATTGGCCATAGCGAACGCCGGCAATATTTTTTTGAAACCGAAGCGATTATTAATCAGAAACTACGGGATGCGCAAGTTGATAAATTAATTCCTATCCTTTGCGTCGGTGAAAGTTTAGCTGAGAGAAAGGTCGGCTTAACTAAGGCCGTGCTTAAAAATCAATTACGCCTCGCCCTGAAGAATATTAAGCCCGGGTTAATTATCGCCTATGAACCGATTTGGGCAATCGGCAGCGGGAGAGTGGCTAAGTCCGAAGAGGTGGAACTAATTCATGCCTTTATCAAACAAGAAGCTAGACAAATTTTAAAGAAGGCGGTAAAAGTTATCTACGGCGGGAGCGTAACCGCAGCTGATTTCGCCAGTTTTAAAAAAACCAAAAATATCGATGGTTTTTTAGTCGGCGGTGCTAGCTTAAAAGCAACTGAATTTCATAAGATATGCCAACTTTAATTTCTATAATTTTAATAATCATTTGTCTCTTGGTGATTTTGACGATTGTGATTAAAAAATTTCCGGCTTTAGCAATTTTGGATGTTAATAATATTCCCGGTCAAAAAGAAACGCGATTTAAAGAAAATATTATGAAAGCGAGGCTGGAAAGAGACTTGGCCCGCTGGGGTAATATTTTTATGAAAATAAAAAACCTGGTTGGCCGGCGACTCGGATTTTTCAAGAGTCTTCATATTAAGTTAAAAACTTTAGCCGATCATTATAAGAAATCTAAAAAATTAAGTTTGTCTGAGCGTCAGGAAAGAGTAAGGATATTATTAACTGAGGCTGATGAAGACACTAAAAATGAAAATTTAAATTCCGCCGAAACTAAATTAATCGAAATTATTCGTTTAGATAATCAAAATTTAAAAGCGTTTCGAGACTTGGGCGACGTTTATTATCTCGCCAAGAAATATCATGAAGCCAAGCAGACTTTAGAGTACGCCCTTAAGTTGGCCGCTAATTTAAAAGAAGATAAAGCTAAGCCGGAGATAAATTTTGTTTTAGCGGAAATAAATCAAGATTTGGGCGATTTGGAGGCGTCGCTTAATTATATCCGTGAAGCCTTAGAATTTGAAGCCAATAATCCTCGTTACCTTGATTTACTTTTAGAATTAAGTATAATAAAAAAAGATAAAAATTCCGCCGTTGCTACTTTGGCTAAATTGGAAGAAGTTAATCCAGAAAATAATAAGTTAGAGGAATGGCAGAATCGGATTAATAGTTTATAGAGATTTATAGATTGGATATTTAGGTTTTTTTATATTTAAATATAGATTATTGCCGTTGTAGCTCAGTTGGTAGAGCATCTCCATGGTAAGGAGAAGGTCCGCGGTTCAAGCCCGCGCAACGGCTCATTTTTTAGCTAAAATTGCCGGTTTTATATCGGTATTTTTTGTACTTATTGACATATTTAATAAAATATGCTATAATTTAGCTATTAAATGAGTAGTGGATGCTATGGCAAAAACTGCTCTTTGACAAGAAAATAATTAAAAATAAACATAAAAACAGAAATCATGAAGACAAAAAATCCGAAAGGAAGCCCCAGTATTATTAGTGACATCACCAAGGTAGCTTTTCCAATTCTTGTTCCCATGGGCGTAAAGTTCATTATGGGACTTGTGCCCAAAGGGTCAACGATAGACCAGATTATGGAAAAATATCATGAGTATTGGGAAAAAATATCTCCCGCTTTAACTTTCATGGTATTGAGGTTTACCGACAATAAGGATATCGTCGATGATATCTTGAGTGAACTAAGTGCTGAAGTTTCCAAGGCACTTAAGGAGAGATTCGGTAAAGATGGGCTCAGTACGGGTCAAGATGGAACATCTTCCGCCGGTATTCCGATGGAGAAAGTTATTGTTATTGCGTCCATGCTGGATGATAACGACAGGAAAAACTTTTTCAAACTCCTGGCTGAAATCAGTGACGAAGATCAGCGCCGAAGATTCAGTAATCTGTTGCTCCCCTTAAAAGAGGGCAAAGAAATTCTTACCGGTTGGTCAAAACTAACAAAGGAAGAATTCCTGATGATGGTTGAATCTCTGGTTCCCCTGAAAAAACCCCGGGTTCCGACTGAATTCGAAAAAAATCTGAAGAAATTCGCCGAAGACACATTGAAAACTGCTGGCGGAAATCTTAAGGATTTTAAATCCGACATGGAAAACGTTATGGCCAAGGAAACGCCTATTAATCGTTTGGCTAATTGGTTCAGAAAGTAACAGAATTAAAAGTAAACAAAGTTTTTAAACCCTAAAAAAGAAAAAGTCATGCCTGCACTTATATGGTTTGTTATTGTTGCCGTCATTCTGATGTTTATCTTTTGGCCGGCATTCAGGAATTTCGTTATTGATCAGATCACTGATCTCTGGACGATTATTATCGGCGTAACCAGAATTTACGCTATCGTTGCCTTTGTCACGTTGACTGTGGCTTCAATATTAATTCTGGTTGCTTTATTTGTTCCCAGTTCAACGTTTAAAGGCATAGCCTTTCTGCTGTCAATCGCCTTGTTAATGTTAACTTGGTTACCGCTGGGATTAATCCTAAGGATTTTCGGGGCAAACTCCGCAGTATTTCCAAGGAAGCTCAGAGCTTTTACCGCCTGGCTTTGTTTCGTCGGTTTTTTAGGAGTTTTATTCCCTGAAATATCGTCTGATCCCATGGTCATGATGGTCATTCTTCTCGCCGCCGGCGTTCTAGCAGGAGCCTCATCTAAATGGGACGCTCTTAATAAACTGGTTATACCTCTAACTATCATTCTATTTCTGGCTGCTGGCTGGAAATATATCGATCCTGATGGTTTCCGGTCGGCAACCAGATTTACCGGTTCGGTTCATAAAGCAGTGGTAACCAAGGCTGACCGTTTCAGTTTCGGAAACGAAACTTACGCCGCCGGCACTTTCGGCAAACTTAAGAGGAATACTTCCGTTCTGTACATCGCCCAAATGAATCAAAATGATTCGATTTCCGACTTAGGAAAAGTTAACGTGAATCTTAATAAAGGTTCAATTGTTCTGCTGTGTAATCAGAAGAGCAAAATCAAATTTTTCCAAGGTCAAGGATTCGCCGAAGTACGTTTAGCGGACTCTGATGGTTCATTCGTTCATGGCCGCACTTATTGGATCGAATCTAATTTACTCGAAATTGGAACGATGAATAAGCTAGCCGAAAAGAGCAGCGAACAGAGCAACGACCCTGGCTATAAGCAAAACCCTACCAGCGCTTTGGGCCCCGGCACCTACACCTTTAATTTAAAAAAAGGTGAAAGCAGAATCGTTGAGATTCAATGTGGTAACCATTATGGTTTTCGTAGCCCTAAGGCACAGTTTACGGTCTTTTACAAAGATCATGCCCCGGTTAATTCCTGGGACAGTGGTAATTGGCCGGCTCTCGGTTGGTTAAACATCAGCCAGCTGGGCGACGAACCGATCGTTCTTAAAGTGATGAGCTAAAAATATAAATAATAGAGGTTTAGTCCATCGGAGGTCTGGCAATTGTCAGACCTCTTTTTTATTTTCTTAAATATGTTATAATTTAAACAAGCGATCAGTAAGAATAATTTTAAAAACATGAAAAAATATTTAATAGCATTACTCTTTTTTTGTTTATTCTTAATGCCATTTTTAGTTTTGGCAACACCAGGGGATTCGACCACCGTCCCGGCCGGTCCAGGCGATTCCGCTCCTATCCCTTGCGGTACCAATCAGGCCTGTATTGACAATCCAATCAAGGTTTATAGCCCGCAGGCTTTGATTGGACAGATTATTGATGTAGTTCTGGGGATCGTCGGCTCCTTGGCTTTAGTTATGTTCGTTTTTGGTGGAATAACCTGGATGACCTCTTCTGGCAGCCCGGAGAAGATTAAAAAGGGCCGAGATATTCTAATCTGGGCGGCGATCGGACTAGTCATCATTTTTAGTTCCTACGCCCTGGTTAATTTTGTGATCAAGGGCATTGCCCATCCCGGTTAATCTCATGATTAAATGTATTCCAAATAATCCCGGTCAATTGTTAATTCATTAGAACCGTAATTGTGGCGGTTCTTTTGTTTGAAGTTCATTGAAGTTAGTATTTTTTGTTTAAGCTTCGTTTGACATTTATTGATATTTTTTTTATTATAAAACCAGCTTAATAAAATTAAGCTAGAATAAGGGTCGATACCAAAGCGGTCAACTGGGGCAGACTGTAAATCTGCTGGCCTTGCGCCTTCGTTGGTTCGAATCCAACTCGGCCCACTTTATTACAACGTTAAACATCTTGAAGATAATACTAAACTTCGTTTGGTATTATTTGGAAATAATGATACAATTTAAGCATTATGCCTCTAATTAACCCCGACAAACTTGGTCTTAGCTTTGTAAGAATTTTTTTAGTAGAATTTGTCGTTCTAGGTTTGATTATCGCCGGTCTCGTCTTTGTTAAATAATTGTCTTTTTAAGTGAATTCTTGATTAAATAAATATGCCAGAACTTCCAGAGGTGGAAACTATTCGCCGCGATCTAGAAGTAAAAATAGTTGGCCATAGAATTAAAGACCTTAAGATTTTATCAGTTAAAACGGTCGCTCTCGCGCCCGCTGTTTTTTATAAAAATCTAATTGGCCAGAGAATTAGTAAGGTTTTGCGCCGGGCCAAACTTTTGATTATTAGACTCGAGCCCTCTAATAAATATTTGTTAGTCCATTTAAAGATGACCGGTCAGTTAATTTATAAAGTTAAAAATAAATTGATTGTCGGCGGTCACAGTTCGGGCAATTATCGCTCTGGTGGACGCAATGTTGACGCCGATGATTCAAAAAACTTAAATGATTTACCAAATAAACATACTCGGGTAATTTTTACTTTTACAAATTCAAGCCAATTATTTTTTAATGATTTAAGAAAGTTTGGTTATTTAAAGTTAGTAACGGAATTAGAATTAGAGGGAATCGTTAGAAATAGTTACGGGATTGAACCACTAACTAAGGAATTCTCTTTAATTAATTTTTCCCAAGCCCTGAAAGGAAAAAAAACTAATATTAAAGCCGCTCTCTTGAATCAAAAGAATATTGCCGGTCTAGGAAATATTTATGTGGACGAATCATTGTTTGCGGCGCGAATCAATCCTAAGCGTCGTGCCGATAGTTTAAAACCAGGGGAATTAAAAGTCCTTTGGCTCGCTATTACCAAGATCATCAAACGCGCCGTCGAATATCGCGGTACGACCTTTAATAATTATGTTGACTCCGCCGGCCGGCAAGGCAATTTTTTTAAGTTGCTTAAAATTTACGGCCGCGGTGGCGAGAAATGTCCCCGTTGTCACAACCCCATCAAGAAGATCAAACTAGCCGGCCGGGGCACGCATTATTGCCCGGTTTGCCAGCTTTGATTAGAGCCGCTTTAATTTGACTTTTTATCCCTTTTTATATATTGTTAGACTATAAACAGTTACCCATGTTTTTTATTTTTTAATAGACGACCGGCTCTAATAGGCCTTTTT
>JAPLVX010000059.1:0-7614 GCA_026396945.1 Candidatus Falkowiibacteriota bacterium | reverse complement strand
CAACATGATAAAATTAGAATGTACGGAATGTAAAACTATTAATTATTTTTCCAAGAAAAATAAGAAAATTTTGAAAGAACGATTAGAAATGAAAAAGTATTGCCCGGTTTGTAAAACCCATACTTTACACAAGGAAACAAAATAAAAAAACTAACAGACTAAATAATTTGGCCGGCGAGAACCCCATGTTTTGCCGGGTGAACAAATTTAAACTATGTCGAATAAATTAACCAAGCCTTTTTTACTAATTTTGGTTTTATTGGTAATCGTGGCTTGTGTTTTTCTTTTTCGTCCTTTTTTAACGGAAATTTTTGTGGCGGCAGTTTTGGCTTCTATTTTTTACGCCCCCTACGAAGGTTTGACCCATCATTTAAAGGGCCGGAAAAATTTAGCCGCCCTGATCATGTGTTTCATCTTACTCTTAGTGATTGTTGTTCCGACGGTCAAAATAATGATTTATGCCGGCGCCAAATCCATTGACGCTTATTCGGAAGCCGTAAATTTTTTTAACCACCATAGTTTAGGCGATGTTTTTAAAAACCCCTTCTTTCAGAATACCCTGCTCAAGAACGTAAATCTTGAGCGCTATGATAACGATACTTTTAAAAGTATTGCCTTGGATGTGGTTAAAAATTCTAGTTCTTGGTTAATTAGCGGTGCCACCACAATTTTAGAAAAAACTTCTAGCTTTTTAGTTTCCTTGGTACTGATTATCATTACGATGTTTTTCTTTTTCGTGGACGGGAAAAAAATATTGGAAAAAGTTATGTATTGGTCGCCCTTGCCCAATAAGTATGATTTAGAGATCTTTCGTAAATTTAGAGCCGTTAGTTATACGACTTTTGTTTCCACTTTTGTAGCCGCCTTGGCTCAAGGGATTGCGGGTGCCATCGGCTTCGCGATTGTCGGCTTCCCATTTCTTTTAGCCGGCGTTTTAATTGCCTTATTATCCCTTTTACCTTATTTAGGGTCAATGATTTTTTATGTGCCCATGGGTTTGTATTATTTACTTATTGGCAATATTTGGCAGGGGATATTCATTTTATTGTGGTATTATTATCTTCGGTTTTTGGGGAGTAGTCTTAGGACCCTTAATTATTGCGATTGCGGTGACTATTTTTCATATTTACGAATTAGAGTTCCGTAAAGAGTTGGAAGTATATCCTCCGGAGCAAGAGCAAGATGTCCAGGCAGAAATGAAAAAAATAAATAAACGAAAAATAAAAATTTAAAAATTTTAATTATAAAATTATGTTAGGCGAAAAAACTAAGAAAAATTTAGCGGATGCCTTTGCCGGGGAATCAATGGCGAGAAATAAATATGATTATTTTGCTTCAGTTTTCGAGAAAGCCGGTTATGTGCAGATCGCTAATATTTTTAAGGAAACGGCGTTAAACGAAAAAGAACACGCTAAATTATGGGCGAAACAATTGGCCTTGATTAGTCAGGATCTTAAGGAGAATTTAAAAGCCGCTGTCGCCGGGGAAATGCATGAAACAAGCGTTATGTATCCGCAAATGGAGAAGGAAGCTCTAGAAGAAGGGCACGCCGATATTGCTAAGTTATTTAAGGAAGTCGGGGAAGTAGAGGCGGCGCACGCAGCCCGTTATCGGAAGCTTTTAGAGAATGTAGAAAATGATTTGGTTTTTAAAAAACCAGAAGTCAAACGCTGGAAATGTAATAATTGCGGGCATATTCATGAGGGTGCCGAGGCGCCGAAGGTTTGTCCGGCCTGTTCCCATCCCCAGGCCTACTTCGAAGTTTTAGCGGAGAATTATTAAATAGTTATATGAGCAATTGTTTTAATGGACAAGAGTATTAAAATTTTATAATATACGAATACTCCGCGGCGGAGTATTTTTGCGGGCGTAGTATAATGGTAGTACAGGGGTCTCCAAAACCTCTAGCGTGGGTTCGATTCCTACCGCCCGTGCTATGATAAAATCGTGTAAAGCGACCCAAAGACCGGATGTTTCGGGGTCTGAGATCTCGGGAAAAGCGCACGAACATTGTTAGGCTTCAAAAATTTGCGCGATCGGGCGTCAGCCCATTCCTCACTAAACAAGCCAATATTAATTAAGACGGGAATTCCTTTTCCGCCGGGGCTGATACTATTGAATTAGCCAGAAAATATAAAATAAATAATATAAACAAACCCATGGAATTAAAAAAAATTCAGAATGATATCCACACGATATTCATGAAAAACCTTAAACGGGACAAGATAAAAGTCGACGATGACTACCTTGTTCTTAAGGCAAGCGAAGAGTTCGGAGAATTCATCCAGTCATATCTTGTCTACAAAAAAAGATGCCGGCCGGTGAAGTATCTGTCCGCAAAAAAATCCAAAAAAGAGATGGCCAAGGAATTGTCCGATGTTCTCGGATTGATTCTGGTGATAGCTAAGTATTTAAAGATAGATACAGAAGAAGCGCTGGTTAAAAAATGGATTACCAGGGAATGGATTAACAGTTAGAGTCCGACACAAAAGGAATGAGACAAAAAGGGGTCGCTTGTGTTTCATAGCCCTTGAGTAATGCAACCGAGACCAGAACGCGGTGCCATAAAATAAAAGACAGCTTATATAGCTGTCTTTTATGTAAAGCGGACCAGTAAATTTGTTTTTTAATATAAACTAATTCTAATAAAAAGGCCGCCTGTTTTATACAGCCGGCTTTTTTAGACTCCGCAAGAGTCCGTTCTTGAAATGTTAAATTTTTACGCCACCAGCTCCGCCCGATACTTCTTGGTTTTAGGAAGTAGGCCTAAAGGAATGCCTTGGTAAGCTAGGCCGATCTGCATAATTGCTTTATAGTATTCCTGTTCCTTAACGTATAGAACCACGGTTTTATACGAGCGGGACATTCCGACTATATTATTGATGCTAGCTTGCCATTTTTTTCCAGCTATTCCCCCGCCAATTAAAACAATGGCAATAACATCCACGCTGCTTACCGGCAATTTATTTAAACAGCATTCAATCAGTTCGGGCGCATCTTTCCAGCCGCTCGGCTCGTTAGTATGAACAGCCATAGCATGAAAGGTTTTCCCCATAGAAGTATGAGACCGAATTTCGCCTTTAGTAAATTTGATATTCCTTAATTCGGGCCAATAGTGTCGGCAAACTTCACCAGCAAAACCAGTACCGCTATTATTGTATTGGCCTTCGGAATTAGGGTAATTGACGGCGAAGGCAATATGATCCGCCGGTGTTTCGAAAACGTCTCCCTGGATGCAGAGTATGGGCTCCTGGAAGTTGATCGTCTGTTTGAATCTTTCAATATTCATCACTTGTTTATTTATAGGGTTGATAAGAAGATTGGATTATAACTAATAAAAAGATCGAATATATTATTTTGTCATAGGGCGGAGAATAAGTCAACGCCGTCGCCGAGATTGACTAAAACAAAATATTATTATAATATTTAAAATCAATTATAGGTCTTTCCAACATAAAACAAATAACCCCCAAAAAAATAATCCATGAAAAAACCAAATCAAATTACTAAAGAGGAAGCAAAATACATCGCTTCGTTACTGGGCGTAAGATTTTTATCCTTTAAAGCCATCGAAGATAAGGTATCTGGCCTTTTGGCAGTTATCAGAATAAAAAGAGATTTAGTCTGCTACCACAAAGAAAAAATTATTATCAATGAGGCTGGCCAGATAGTTTGGCATTACTGCTGTGATTTTTTTGGCTCTCTGAAAATGGATATTAATAATCAGCCAATTATTAATTATTTGCAAACCAAAGGCTTCCAGTTTGGGTCCCAAATCACCGACGTTAGCCAGTAAACTAAAATGCGAATGCTGGTCGGTAAGTTAAAATGTGAATATTTTTCCGGGTTATAAAAACAGGTGCTTAAGCCTGTTTTTTCTTTGCCGGCATTTCTGGCTTGGGTTTGCTTTTATTGCTTTTTTGTAATTTTGGGGATAAAATTTAATTAAATAATAGTAAATTTATTATATGAAAAAAATCGTTATTTATATCGCCGGTAGCGTCAGGAAAGACGCCAATGATGCCAATAGTATTTTTGCTTCGGACGATGTTAAAAAGGAATTAAGTGAAGCCATTGACGATTTTGAAGTCGTAATTTTTGACCCCAACGAAAGCAAAATCCTTGGCGGCGATACCGACTCTCGCTTTGGCAAGGATTGTTTGCAGGTTCTTTCCAGCGATTTTCTGGTGGCCGATTTAAGGGAAAAAAGAGGTCTCGGTGTTGGCGCTGAAATGATGTTAGCTAAAGATAAAAGAATTCCCGTTATTTCCGTTTGTCCGGCTGGTAGTCATTATCAGCGACCGATAGTTTTTCATGAGGGAACTGTCAGCCCCGAATGGATTCACCCCTTTGTCCGCTCGCTTAGCGATGCGATCGTGAATGATTTTCGGGCCGCGGGCGAATGGATAAAACATTTTATTGCCGAGCCGACCAACCCGAAGTCCGAGGATATTGTCGCCGCCTCAATCAAGGAATATATGGATAACTTTTTTGCCACCGATTTGGATTTCAAGGAGCAATATCTTGATTCATCAGTAAATCGCTGGGAATTTAAATAGCCATGATTTTATTAGTCATAATTTTATCCGCCCTCTTCATTTATTTTATTTTTTTTGTTTCCCAATTCATTAACATTTTTCTGTTTGGCAATGCGCCTTTTATTTCGACCGACCGGGAGACGATTAGGAGAATCATAAGCGAGGTTCAAATAAAAGATAAATCGCTAATTTATGAATTAGGTTGTGGTCGGGCGCGATTCTTGAGGCTAGTGGAGAAAGTCTCGCCGTCAGCCGAACTAACCGGCGCAGAAAACCTATTTAGTCTCTATCTGATTAACAAAATTAGGCTTGAATTACAAGCTAGCAAAATAAAATTATTAAAACAGGACTTTTTTGAGATTAACCTAGCTAGCGCCGATTTGATTTATTGCTATCTAAATAACGCGACCATGGAGAAGCTGGGAGAAAAGTTTAAGCAGGAATGTCGGGTTGGCACGCAAATAGTTAGTCGCAGTTTTAAGATCCCTCAGCTTGAGCCGTTTAAACTTCTGAAAATAAAAAATAAAAATATCTATTTTTATAAAATATAGTCCCCCTCGTGTTTATTTGATTTTTATTTAAGAATAGGTTAAGATAAGTATTATTAATTAAATATTTATATGGCCAAAAGAGCAACCGGAGTTGGTAATAAAAAGAAGTCACACTCCCATAAAACTAAAAAGCGTTTGGAGATTAAGCGCGTGATGCTTGAAGCTAAAGCTTTTAAGAATCGAAAAAAGAAAAAGTAGGAAAAAACAACCCCGGCGGGTTGTTTTTTAGAATTTGCTCGCTTTATGGAGATATTATTTATATTTTGTTAATATTATAAGAGTTAGATTATTAAGTAAATTTAAACCCATGCCTAAAATAATCATTGCCTCCGGGCCGGTTATCGTCGAAGACAACAAGGTTTTATTAAATAAACACGGGGAGGACAATTTCTGGAAGTTTTGTGGCGGCCGAGTTGAGGATTACGAATTAAATCTTAAAGAGGCGGCCAGGAGGGAAGTCAAAGAAGAGATGGGGTTGGAGATAGAAATTCTTGATGAGCAGCCATATCTTTTTTATACGGAAAAAATAGTTGCCGCTGGAACCGCTAGCGTCATTTTGGCGCACTTTTTGGCCAAACGAATTAATGAGATTACTCCGGGTACAGAAATTAGAGGCTGGAAATGGATAAGCTTGAATGATTTAGACCAGGAGGAATTAGCCCCGAATATAAAACCGGTTTTAAAACATTTCAAGTTTATTAGTTAATAAATATTATTTTTAAACTCTATGAAAAAAATTATTTGGCCGGGAATTGTCGCCGGCGTCGTTAACCTTATCCTTAACTTAGCGATAAGTTTTCTTTTTATCCGTCTACCCCAAATTGCCGCTGATTACAATAATACCGCCTTGATCCGCCCCTGGTCCGATCCTCTGATGTCTTTGTTTTTTCTCTACCCAATTTTATTTGGAATAATCTTGGCTTGGGTTTGGCATAAAACTAAGGCCATTTTTAGCGGCGGAAAGACAAGCCGCGCCTTGAAATTTGCAGGCTCAATTTTTCTGGTCGTAACTATCCCCGGGATGTTCATGAGCTATACCTGTTTCCCCTTAGCTTTTCTAACGGTTATATCCTGGACGTTTAGCGGCTTGGTTGCTAGCTTGGTAGCTGGTTTGATTCTCGTGAGGATGAATGAGTAAATTATAGCCTTAGTTTTTACTTAGCCCATTATATAAAAAATAGCTATTTTTAGCCATTTTTTGAATGTTGATTTTGACAAATTCGGAAAGAGGAAAACTAGAAGAAGTCCTTTCGGGAAAATTGGAGTAATAGCAGATTCTACTAAAAATACGACTCAAGCTAAGTCGCATTCTTAATAAATTGTCTTTTATAGAAAAGTCTCTAAATATTTTTTTCTAATTCGCTCAGTAGCCCTGATAGTTCTTCGATTTTTTTAAGCTTATTGGTCGGGACTAAGTCTTCGGTAAACATCTCTATTCTTTCTAGGCCTTCATCGAATTTTGCTTTGCCGCCGGGCGCGAGTACGACATAACTGACGCGAGCGTCACGTTCATTAATTTCGCGTTTGATTAAGCCAACTTTCTCCATCGGGAGAAGAAGTCTGGTTACACCAGAGGCAGTTAAGCCGATTTTTTCGGCTAAGTCGACTCGGCGCATTTTAAATTTATCAGCTTGGCTTAAATGATAAAGAATAATGAATTCATTAAAGCCTAGGCCGCCGAGACGGCTATCTAAACGTCGATTCAATTCTGCTTGGAACTTGGCGATTGTCAGACAAAATCTAACGGCCGAGCTAATTCTATTCATATATTTTGCTTAATAATTAGATTGATTAATGCTTGACTACTCAAGTATATCGCCAATGAATTATTAAGTCAAGCTTGGCAACCGCGGTCTGATCATTTACTCAATTCCAATAATTTTATAAGTTTTTTCCTTATTGGCTACTTGGACTTTGATAATTTCTCCAACCCGGCATCCTAGAAGCGCTACCCCCAGTGGTGAATTATGAGAGATGATGCCGACGTCGGGGTTAGTTTCAACTGAACCAAGAATTTTATAGGTTTTTATTTTATTGGCCGTTTCGACAGTGACTTTATGACCCAATTGGACACTATCTTTATCATTGCTCGCCTTGATAATTTCCGCCCGGTTTAATAAATTTTCAATATCGATAATTCTTTGGTTAATTCCGCGCAAACGGCTTTTGGCTAATTGATAACCGGCGTTTTCTGAAAAGTCACCCATCAGCGCTAAACGCTTAACTTCTTCCGCTTCACGCGGCCGTTTAAGGGTTTTTAGTATTTCTAATTTTTTGCTTAGTTCTTGATATTTTTCTTCAGTCATCGCCGGATCCGGCTTAGAGCGCGGAATTTTGTCATATTTTCGGGTGGGGACTTGCATATTTGATATAATAAAAATGTTTTTAATCTAAATTCATCATAATTTAATTAAGGCTTTAAAGCAAACGCGGCCGATCAAGAGTTTTTAAATAATCCCTCGGCCGTTTTTAAATAACCCTCCAGTCAAATTAATGGATTTTTTATTTTAAATGAAGTATAATAG
>JAPLVX010000017.1 GCA_026396945.1 Candidatus Falkowiibacteriota bacterium | reverse complement strand
TAAATCTTATGACAGACCCAATCGCAGACATGTTTACGAGAATTCGAAACGCCGCCGCAGTCAAGAAGACGGAAGTGGTTTTGCCATTGAGTAAAATTAAATTAGAACTAGCGAAGATTTTAGCTCGTGAGGGTTGGATTAAGGAAGCGGTGCTTGTTCCGGGCGGACTCAATGGCGCTAAAAATAACTTTAATGAATTAAAGTTGGTTTTGAAATATCATAAAAACGGTCGTTCCCATATTAGTTCAATCAAGCGGATCAGCAAACCGGGCTTACGTATTTATGTTGATAAAGATAATATTCCCAATGTTTTAAATAACTTAGGCATAGCGATAATTTCGACCTCGTCTGGTATTATGACTAACCGCGAAGCGCGGCGCGCTAAAATCGGCGGGGAAGTAATCGGAGAAATTTACTAATAAATAATAAACATAAAGATATGTCACGTTTAGGAAAATTACCAATTGAGTTGCCCAGTGGTCTCCAAGTAAAATTAGAGTCCGGTTTTATAATTGTTAAGGGTGCTAAAGGAGAATTGAGACAAGCTATTCACCCGGCGGTGGTGGTAGAAATTTTAGAGAAAGAAATCTTAGTGACCGTAAAACCGGAATATAAGAATGCCAGCGCCTTGTGGGGACTATTTAGAAGTTTAATCAATAATATGGTGCTTGGTCTCAGTGTTGGCTTCACTAGAAAATTAGAAATTAACGGCGTCGGTTACCGCGCCGCTATCAGCGGTAATAAATTAAATTTAAATTTAGGTTTTTCCCATCCGGTCGAATTCATTTTGCCCGCTGGCATCAGCGCCATTGTTGAGGGTAATACAATCACAATTTCCGGCATTGATAAGAAATTAGTCGGAGAAACTGCCGCTCGAATTAGAAAAATCAGAAAACCCGAACCTTATAAGGGTAAGGGGGTTAAATATAGCGATGAGGTGATTCGTCGTAAGGCCGGCAAAGCCGCCGCTAAGGGCAAATAAAAGGCCATAAATAATTTTCTTATATGAATAAAAATATTGCTAAAAATAAAATTACGGCCCGCCGTAAAGCTCGTACTCGAGCTAAAATATCTGGTACTGCCCTTAAACCAAGGCTCTGCGTTTTTCGCTCAAATGTCGGCTTGTATTTACAATTAATTGATGATGAAGCGGCCCACACCCTAGTTAGCGCGGATATGAAGGAACTGCCGGCTGGCAAAATCACTAAGATTGCCGCGAGCTTAGAACTGGGCAAATTATTAGCCAAGAAAAAAAAAAAAAAAAAGATTAAGGAAGTAGTTTTTGATCGCGGTGCTTATAAATATCATGGCCGCGTTAAAGCGGTAGCTGATGGGGCCCGTGAAGGTGGTTTACAATTCTAATTAGATATAAATTTTATAAATATGGCAGAAGATAAAAAACAAGCAAGCCCCGATACTAATACTCAAGCGGCCGCTACCGTCGCGACTGATATTTATGGCGCCGGTAATAAGAAAAGAAGCGGCGGCGGCAAACCCTATCGTAAAAATGATCGCGGACGGGACGCTAACCGGGATGAATTCGAGCAAAGAATTTTAGATGTCGCTCGCGTCACGCGCGTTATGGCCGGTGGCAAGAGAATGAGCTTTCGTGCTTGTGTGGCGATTGGCGACCGTAAAGGCAAAATTGCGGTTGGAGTTGGAAAAGGCGCTGATGTTACCATGGCCGTTAACAAGGCGGTTAATCGTGCTAAAAAAGAAATGATTTTAGTGCCGACCATTAATGATACTATTCCCCACGTTGTCTTCGAATCTCAAGGC
>JAPLVX010000078.1 GCA_026396945.1 Candidatus Falkowiibacteriota bacterium | reverse complement strand
TTATGGTCCTTATCAACCTTCAGGCAAATGGCGTTCAGATTAACCTCGGCGTATTCGGCCAGAGCCATTATCTGCGTGTTGAAAATCACGCTGTATTGTTTGCCTTTCAAGGTATTCAGGATCATTTTTCCCAGGGTGAAGCCGGCGAGTTCCTGAGTACCTTTGCCGATCTCATCAACGAAAACCAGGGATTTTTCCTTGGGCACTTTCTGGATTTCCGAGAGCAGGTTCTTTACCTTATTAACGAAAACAGTCGCGGTTGAGCCTTCGCCTTCATCATTGGTTACTGAGCCAAGCACGGTTTTGACGTCCAAAGAGAAATTATCGGCGAAAACCGGCAGACCGGATTGGGCCAAAAAGGTGCTTTCAATTACGCTTTTGCCGGTAACGCTTTTACCACCACCATGTCGTCCGGTCAGGCAGATCATTTGTCCGTTAATAGTTGGCAGGTCAAAGGGAATCATCTCTTTGCCCTGTCCCATCATATTGATGGGCGCCAGGCCATTAAAAGAAATTCCGATTCGGCCGTCATTTCTGATTTCCGGGACGCAGACCGGGATCTGAAGTGCGTCAGCTTTGTTGATGAACATCTCAACGACTTGGCAGAGATTATTCAATTGATCCATAACCTCACTGAGGAAGCGGCGCTGGGTTTGCAGGCGATTATAAATTTTCCGGTTTTCCTTGGAGTTGTAGAGATTGGATAAGGCATACCACTTAAACTCGTTGTCGGTTTCGGTTGAGGGCAGAGTGAAGGTTTTAGTAAACAAGCTGAAGTATTTGTTGAGCTGATCATAGATGGCCAAGGAGCCCATCATTTCCAGAGAAACCCTTTTTTTCTCAGCAATGCTTTTGGCGATTTGTTCGGCCTTCCTTTTTTCCTTGACGGTATAACCGTCGAAATCGCTTAAGGCAAAGTTAAAATTAGGTTCCTCCACCTTTTTTTTCAAGCCAATTACTTTGGCGGTCAGACCGGACTCGCCATAGTCAAAAGTTACGGTCAGAATCAAATCATCTCGTCCCTTCAGCATTTGGCAGAAGTTCTTTATCAGATCATTAGCTTTTTTGGCAAGTCTGGCGGGTTCGGGATTTTCCGGGAATCCCCCCGGGTCTTTAATTGCCGGCGGTCTTACCAAGTCCCTAATACCACGCAAGAGATCGTTATGCAGACTGCTGGGGAAGTGAAGAATCGCGGCGGACCGATAGGATTTGATTCTTACCTTGGTGCTCAGGTAAGACTTAACCAGGCTTTTAATGCCGGTAATCCGACAGAAAAAGTTTTTGGTCCATTTGGGCAGGGTGACAGCATAACCACTTGACCAAGCGGCGGAGTAGGCTTTTTGACCGACGATGAATTTCTCATCGGTGTCCTTATCTCTGTCGGCAAAGGGCTTGATTTCCAGGACGCCTTCCATCCGGGTAACATTTTGGAGTTTTTGGGAAATCCTGGCCGCCAGACTCTTTTCTTCCTGCTCCAGCGCTAATGATGACTTCAGATCTTCGATTAAGTCCTTAAGTCTTTGGGGAGTGTCCGGCCGGTCAAATTCTTTGATGATGGCTTTAACCATGGCCCAGTAGGGATTTTCCTCTTGGCCGTAAACGTAAAGAAAATTGTTTTCACTGTTGGGCAAATGTTCAAATCTGTCCGACATTCTTTTCCAGGCATTTATTTTTTCCCTGATTTCCGGATTCTCCAGAAATAAGCGGGACAATTCATTCCTCGATTGTATTTCCTGATAATTAATCAGGCCGAAGGAATTCGGTACTAATCCTTTACCCAGGATTTCTTTAATGATTTCCGGAGTGCTAAAATCCTGCGGATTAACGATGTTGATTTTCGGCTGTTTTCCCTGATCATGCCAGAGAAAATTGCCAACGGGAGCGGTCTTTGTTTCCATTGTCTGGTTTTTGGTTGTCTTTGGTTAATATTAGATTATATATATTGATTTATTCAATTATTGTCAAAGGTCAAAAATAGTCTTTTAATACTATAACATTATTTTACTTTTGTCAATATTTATTAAATAAGCAAAGCATACTATACTAAATTTAGGAAAATTATAAGAAACTTTCCAATTTTTTAATTTATAAATTATATCTATACTATGGGAATACTAAGCAAAATAATGGGTGACCCGAATGAGAAAATAATCAAAACTTTAGGGCCAATAATCGATAGAATTAATGGTTTTGAGGTCGCTTTAAAAACTTTATCAGAGGCTGATCTTAGAGCGAAAACCATCGAGTTCAAAGAACGTTTAGCTAAGGGTGAAGCTTTGGACGATATTTTGCCTGAAGCTTTTGCGGCCATTAGGGAAGCGGCCCATCGGGTTTTGGGCCAGCGTCATTATGAAGTCCAATTAATTGGTGGTTTAGTTTTACATCGGGGGCAAATAGCGGAAATGAAAACCGGTGAAGGTAAAACTTTAGTGGCGACCCTGCCGCTGTATTTAAATGCCCTGAGCGGCCAAGGCGTTCATCTGGTAACCGTGAATGATTATTTGTCGCGCGTCGGCGCCGGTTGGATGGCCCCGGTTTATCACGCCCTCGGACTCTCAACTTCAGTTATTGTTCATGAGAATGCTTATATTTATGATCCGGAGTATAGTGATGACGAACAATTTGATGACCGCTTAAAACATTTTCGACGCTTATCGCGCCGCGACGCTTATCGCGCCGATATTACTTACGGGACTAATAATGAGTTTGGCTTTGATTATTTGAAAGATAATATGGTCGGGGAATTGGAGCAGGCAGTCCAGCGCCCCTTAAATTATGCGATCGTGGACGAAGTCGATTCAATTTTAATTGATGAGGCGCGGACACCGTTAATTATTTCCGCGCCGGCCGAAGAATCAACTGATAAATATTTTAAATTTTCCCAATTAGTTGAACGCTTAGAAGAAAACGAGGATTATAATGTCGATGAAAAAATGCGGGCAGCGACTTTGACGGAAGCGGGAATTATGAAAATGGAGAATTGGTTAGGGATGGGGAATATTTATGTTGAGGGTGGCGT
>JAPLVX010000101.1:6950-9822 GCA_026396945.1 Candidatus Falkowiibacteriota bacterium | reverse complement strand
GTAACTCAGGCAAGGAGATCTTCGCGGCCGCCAAAACAACCAATCTCTTAATGCCGGCTGTGGTTTTTGCTTCCTCCTTAGACATTTTTAATTTAGAACGAACGACGAGAATATCCCAAATAATCTCCAGGATTTTTTCTTCTTCGTCCGTCACGAATGTATTGTCGGTTAACTGGATCATAAGACCTCCTTTTATATAATGAAATTATCAAAACATTTATTTTGCTTTTTGCATTTTACTTTTTTGTAAAGAACAACTAAAACTAATTAATAATAAATTTAGACTATTATTTGGATTAACTAGTTATAAAATTTAATCTTTTATTTGCTTTTTGTCAACATTTCAAGGATTCCGCCAAATTCGTCTAAGGCAAAGCCATCAAATCAAACTTTCCCCGCTCATATCAGCTGGTTTGGTTAAATTCATGATTTTAATTATCGTTGGGGCTAGGTCGCACAGAGATCCACTCGTCTCGAGCAGACTAAGATCGTTGTTTATAATATCTTTGAGGCCGATAGTTTTCCCTTTATAATTCTCACTCACAATAATTAAGGGCACCGGGTTATCAGTGATATCCGTGTCAACTGAGTCCGTATTTAAGTCCAACATTTTTTCCGCATTACCGTGGGCGCTAGTAATAATCAAGGCGCCATGTAAATCTAAAACTACCTTCACGATTCTGGCTAAATTTTTATCTAATAAAACTAAGCTTTTCTTAATCGCCTCTTTATCGCCGATCGCCGCTAGTAAGTCTAAATTAGAAATATTGAGCAAAATAAAATCATAGCGCTGAGATTTTATTTTTTTAAGCGCTAAATTTACTAAGTCTGGCAAGACTAACCCTGGTTGTTCCTCATAATGGCCCAATTTTGAAGACACAATGAATTGATCTTCGCCCAAAAGTGGGTGATTGTTTTTTCCTTTCAAAAAATAAGAGGTTAAAGCAAATTTTTCGCTCTCCGCAATCAGCGCCTGCTTTAGACCGGCCGCCGAAATAACTTTAGTCAAAGTAGATAGATCATCATAGCTCGCTTCCAAACTAAAGGCCGGCCGCCCACCGCCCAAAGTTAAATAACTTAGAGCTGGACTTTTGAAAGTTGTCGCTAGGGCGGCGACCGGATATTCGGAAATCAAATTATCAAAGGTAGGCAGCTTAACCGAACTGATAATATTCGCCAATCCAGCCGGAGCCAGACCCCAACCATCAAGTAATAATAAAACTACTGGCCGGGGCCGTAAATTATGATTTGAATTATCAGCTTCAGAATCAGGCATGAAAAAAATTAAGGTTAAAAATTGAATTAAAAATTAAAGAAATTAAGGTTAAAAAGACCTTAATTATTAAGGTCTAGGCCAGGATTAAATCTTCGATTTCCATTAAACGATTATATTTAGCCACTCGCTCTCCACGCGACAAGGAACCAGCTTTGAGATAATCAGCTCCGACCGCGACCGCTAAATCAGCGATAAAATCGTCGTTAGTTTCGCCGCTCCGATGGGAAACGATTACTTTATAGTTATGGCGTTGCGCTAATTTAACGCAGGCAATAGTTTCACTAAGCGTCCCGATTTGGTTGGGTTTAATAATAATTGAATTAGCCGCCTTCTCTTGTAGCCCCCGGCGTAAACGATCTAAATTAGTCGCGAATAAATCATCGCCGACAATCATTAATTTATTGCCGAGTTCGCTCGTTAACTCTGACCAAGCGGCCCACTCGTCTTCATCAAGTCCATCTTCTAAATAAATAATCGGAAATTTTTTCAGCCACTCATTATATAGACCGATTAAATTATCGTTGGTAAATAGCGCATTGTCGAGTCGAAAAACATATTTTTTAGCTCCGCGATCAAATAAAACCGAGGAGCCGATATCGAGCCCTAAATTTACATCACGGCCCGGTTCATAGCCGGCGGAAATAATCGCCGCCATGATAAACTCCAAGGCCTGGATACTAGAATCCATGTCGGGCGCATAACCGCCTTCAAGACCGACTTCGGTGCTAAACCCAGATTCTTTCAAAATCTTACCTAAGGCTTTAAAAATTTCCGCGCCAGCCTGGATCAGACGTTTAGTCGGCCGCGCCGGCTTATTATTCATTTCGGTTTTAATAAAAATGCCAGTAAGACTAGGAATAATCATAAATTCTTGAAAGTCTAAGCCGGTATCGGCGTGGGCGCCACCGTTAAAAATATTAAATAAAGGCGTCGGCATTTTTTTAGGCTCCGGAAAATCATGAGTTTTAGCTAAATAATAAAATAATTCTTCCCCCGCATCTTGAGCGGCGGCGCGAGCGGCGGCTAAAGAAACTGCTAGAATAGCGTTCGCGCCTAAATTTTTCTTGGTTGGCGTCGCGTCTAAATCGATCAAAGTTTTATCAATTAAAGCTTGATCGTTAATCTTTAGGCCAAGCAACTTTGGCGCAATAACTTCATTGACTTGGCTGACGGCTTTCAAAACTCCGCGGCCGCTAAAACGAGTTGAATCATCATCTCGTAAATCGCAGGCCTCAAAACTGGAGGTTGAAGTGCCGCAAGGCACGGCGGCTTTCGCCGTTAAACCATTAGACAAAATTATTTTCGCTTCGACGGTCGGCTCGCCTTTAGAATTCAAAATTTCGCGCGCCGTAATATTTTTTATTTTGGAAATAGCCATAAATATATTGCTAAAACAAATTAAATTATTTTTTCAAGCCCTGGCATATCAGCCCCGGCCAAATAAGCTAGCATTGCTCCGCCAGCAGTCGAGACCCAATCAACATAATCTTGCATCTTAGTTAATTCTAAAGCTTCAACCGTTTCCCCGCCACCAACGACGCCGTAGGCCGGTCCTTTGGCTTTGGCGGCCACTAATCGCGCGACGCTTAGAGTTCC
>JAPLVX010000101.1:0-6917 GCA_026396945.1 Candidatus Falkowiibacteriota bacterium | reverse complement strand
GGCCCGTTCCAAACAATCGTCTTGGCGTTTTTAATATAAGTGGCGAACAAGGAAATACTGTCTGGACCAATATCCAAAATTGCTTCCTTGTCTTTTATGGCTCCCAAATTCTTAACTTGCGGATTCTTGTCTTTACGGCCGACAACAACATCAATCGGCAAAATAATTTTAGGGTCGAGGCGACCGCCTTTAAAAAATTTCTTTATTTCTTTATCAACTCCCGCCTCGAAAATTGATTGACCGATATTGAATTTTTGGAATTTAAAAAAATTATTAGCTAAGCCGCCGCCCAAAATAATAGAATCAGCAATTTTATATAAACGGCTAATTAACGGCAACTTGGTGCTTATCTTCGAACCGCCCAAAATTACCACCAAGGGCGGCTGAGGGCGTAAAATTTTACTTAAACTCATTACTTCTTGTTCTAATAATAAGCCAGCGTAACTGGGTAAATATTTCTTAATGGCGCTCAGTGAGGCTTGCGCTCGGTGCGAAACCGCAAACGCGTCATTAACATATAAATCGGCCCCCTGGCTTAGTTTTTTAGCGAACGACTGGCTATTGCTTAATTCACCCGGGGCAAAACGTAAATTTTCTAAAAATAAAATTTCTCCGCTGGCCAAATCTTTCAAGGCCGCTTTAACGGCCGCGCCGACAAGCGCCGGCACAAATTTTACCGGTTTGCCTAATAATTTTTGTAAACGAACCGCGAGCGGCTTAGTCGAATATTCGGCGACGCGCCGACCGCCCGGTTCACCCCAATGAGTAGCGATGATTAATTTGCATTTCTTGGCCAATAAAAAATTAATTGTCGCCAAACTGTCGCTAATTTTATAATCTTCAATAATCTTCCCTTTTTTCGTGGGGACGTTAAAATCAACTCGGAGCCAAACAGTTTTATTTTTTAAATTTTTTAAATTCTTTAATGATTTGATGGCCATAAAACCTCCTTTAATTCTATTAATTTAAGCTACTTTAATTCTCCTAGTTTAACATCCAGATCTTTTTCTTGACCAGCGCGCCAATAAGTAAGGGTGACCACATCACCCGCTTTATGATTAGCGAGCGCCTCTGACAAACCGAAATCACCTCTAAGTTCTTGGCTGTCAAAGCGTAAAATTATATCATCAACTTTAAGCCCGGCTTTAAGGGCTGGCGAGTCAGGACTAAAGGCTAAACCATTTTCATTGGGATAAATTAAGGCCCCATAATTAATCACGCCACTTACTAATTTCACTTTATCCAAATCTAAATAATAAAGACCTAGCCCGGCCGAACTAATTGTTTTGGATTTCATTAAACTTTGCCAGCTTAAATCAATTGTCTGCGCCGGCCAAATTTTTTTGGCGGTATCGACCCAAGCTAATAAGTCGCCGTTTAAATCAAAGATGAAAGAATTTTTGAATTCATCTCCCAGGGCATCGGCCAAGACTAATTCTTCTTGGCTCAGATCACTACTCCGAACGATTTGCGGATATCTCTTATTAACCAAGAAAGACGGCAAGATTGAACCGCGGCTATTTATTACTAATAAACTTTGGCCCGACTGCAAAGATCTAAAATCAAGAATCTTTCGCACCGCCAAATTATTAACATTCTTTAAATGAATAAAAACCCAAACGTCAGTTAAACTTTTATTGGCCGCCACCGAATCAATCACGTATTCTTTTTTATCAGAATCCAGGGCTAAAAAAGTGTTTAAGCTTTCTTTTTTAAAACCAGTTTTCTCCAACTCGGTCGGAGAGATATTGAGGGCCACCCAGCCGTCACTGGTCATAATAAAGCCGGCGGCCAAGGCTTTATCTAAATCATAATAAGCTAATTTTTTAACTTTAGAATTGGCTGTTTGCAACTTGAAGATTTTAATGAGGCTCACTTGGACCGAGTTGAAGGTTTCGGAAACTTTTAAATCCTGATTAACGACAACTTTCTTGGCATCGCGAATAATCAGGTTAGAATTATTGTAAGAGTTAAGATCTAATTCTTGATTGCCAAAAATATTACTAGCCGGTAACAAATAACTACGACTTAAAATTTCTCCCAAAATACCGGCGGCCAAACTAAGCCCGATTATCAAAATTAAAAATAAATAAAAATTTTTCTTGGAATTAAACATAAATTTTTTTCTTCTTCAGCGCCTAAAACCAACGCGTGCTTAGAATTAAAAAAACAAAAAAGGCGGCGCTAAAAATTAAATATAACTGAATCTTCCGTTTATCTAAGGCGGCACTTAGATATAAACGAGTGCAATTTATAAGAACATAATAAACCAGGGTCACAATTAGCGCTAAGACCTGATAATTAAAGGGCCAAAAAAATAGAATGGCGACTGTTTCGGCGAGAAGAATATTAATAACCAAGAATAGGGTCAAATTTTCTTTAATATTCAATTGGCAGGCCTGCCAATTATTATAAGTAACGAAAGCGATGACAAGTACACTCAAACCAAATAACCACCCCGTCGGCCAACTGACAAAGACCTGTAGGCTATAAATATTAGAAATCGCGGAAAAAATAATTAATAAGCCGCCACTCAGAGAAAAATTGGGTAGACGATTAATTTGTTTCAGATCATTTTTGACTAACCAGCCATACAAAACTTGGAAGTAGCGAATTAAGAAGACTAGCAAGAAAATAAAGATAACCTGAATCAACCAAGAATTAATTAAAATCGCGGCGCTGAAAGACAGGGACACATATAATAAAATCGGCAGGAGCGCATTAAGCAACCATTTCTTGCCCAAAGAACTCTGGCTGGCGAAATAACGAACTAAACCTAGGATCCATAAAATCGCGATTATTTCAGTACCGAGCAAGAATTTGGGCCAAAGCAAAAATGATTCCAATAGAATGAATAATAAAGGGGCGCTTAGAATTAATAGAAGTCTGGAGGTCTTCATAAAGTGAATAAAGAGTTAATAGGGTTAATTAGGGGGCGACGGCCGCTCCTGAAGAGGCGGTGCTACCGGCTGAGCTGGAAGGAGATGACGCTGGCGGGCTCGCTTGCAGGGTTCCGCCCTCAAGGGGCGCGATAATCTGCCCCGTATCAGGTGATGAGTTTAATTCAATTTTCTTTAATAAAGGCAAGGGCTCGGTCGAAGAAGCGGCGATCAAACTATTAATCATTAAGAATTTATTAGAAAAGGTGAGCAAATCATTATTAATATATAAACTTCTTTTGACCGAATTGTCATAATAATTAAAGCCATTCCAATAATCAGATTGATTATACTGTCCACCGGCCGAATGGTCAATCCGCCCCTTTAACTCAAATTTATCATTATTGATCCCAAAAACTAGAACGCCACCAAAAGTAAATTGTCCGGGGCCGCCACTAGTATTATCCCTTAGAGCCATCGGGATGGACAATAAATTTTTAGTCCTAGAAAACAGGAAAGCTTTGTGATCATAAAGAGCCACCGAATCGCTAAATTGGTTGCCGATTACATAGCTGCTAGTTTCTTTGGGATTTTTTAAATCAGTAAAATCGAACAAAGACAATTTAACGCCTTTCACTTTAACATTACCATTGGCATCTTCCTCGGTATCGCGACCCAGGCCGATTATTTTAGTGCCGTTGGCATCATAAGGATGAATATAAGTAGAAAATCCGGGGATTTTCAGGGCGGCTAAAATTTTCGGATCTTGCGGATTAGCTAAATCAATCACGTAAATCGGATCAGTCTGCCTGAAAGTCACGACGTAGGCGCGATCGCCCATAAAACGGGCGGCATAGATCCTTTCGGTTGTAGCTAAATTTTCTAAACCGCTGACCACTTTCAAATTTTCATCTAGAATATATAAATTACTGTAGGATTGCTGCTGGTCAGTGCTTTGAAAATCAGACCAAGAACGATTTTTTGTAGTCGCGATTCGAAAATAACCTTTATTCTCATCCATGGAAAATTGATTTAGAACCTGGCCATTAACCTCGCCCATAGCCTTATAATCCATTTTGCCATCCTTGATCGCGATCTTGTAAATTAAAGTCTGTTCTAATTGTTTAGCTAATTCAACATACTTCTGTTTTAGAGTCGTCTGGATGCTGTCATCCAAGACCTTGGCCTCATCGTCATGTAAAGAATTTACAAACTGATCAATAATCTGGGCGACCTTAGCTTTCTTCTCATTTTTATTTAAAATAAAATTTTCGCTCGCCTCAATCTTGGCGATTTTATCTTTATCATCTTGGCTTAAGCGGGGATAGACTAAATCTCTTTTAACATCTTGCTGCAAACCATATTCATCTAAATATTTAGTGTAGGTTATATAAATATTATCGCTGGAAGCGTAGATATTCTGAGTGCCATTCAAAAGATAAACCTGGCCGTTAATCGCCTCATTATTATCTTTAATGTTAACGGCCGTGACCGAAGTAAAGTTATACGAATCATAAGGAATATTAAAGTAGTAAACATCGGGAGCATAGCAGCGATTACCGCTAATATCGCATTTCTCCGGGATAACCTGACCTTTATCTAGAACCCGCGGCATCAGCGGTTCGACTGCGTCATAATAGCTATAATTAGTCGTGATAAAATATAAATAATCACCGATCAGACGCGAATCCGTATAGGCGCCTTCAAACTCCAAATCTCTTAATAAGGTCGGACTCTTGCGATCTTTAATATCAAAAACTTTCAAAAAAACATAAGAATTACGGCGTCGAAAACTTTCATAAATCTTAGTATTATAAATTTGGTCATCGCTGCCATAAACTATCAAGCTGTCGCCATTTATGTACAAATCTTGCGGCCGCGATTTAAAAGTAAGCTTGCTAATTACCTGGGCGTCAGCCGCTGGCTCGGCTTTTATAATATATAAATCATTATAAACTAGAGCGTAAATATAAGTGCCGTCACTCTTGATTATATCGCCCTCATCAACTCCGGCGACCTGAACATTGGTCAAGGAATAATCAGGCGTGGCGCTAGTCGGCGCGCTGGAGACGGCCGTATCATTGGCCATTACTCCGGGAGCGGCCGCCTTACCGGTCATCATCTCTAAGCCGGCGCCACCGCGTAAATAAGCTTGATTATTACCGGAATTGTTATCGGCCAAAAACTTCTTTAAATCATCAAGGTTGCTAAACTTTTTTACGCTTGATTGATCAACGCTAGTCGTCACTGTGCTCGTAGCGACTTGAGTCGGAGCATTATTATTGGGACTAAGCGGCGCTTTCTTCTTAAACGGGTTCCAAGAACAACCGCCCAAAATTAGAGCGAGAGCTAAAATTAGCAAAGTTAGCTGCAAAGATTTTTTAAACATAGAGATATATTTATAAAAATGATAAAAAATGAATTTTAAAAGCCAAAAATAACGGCCAAGCCGCTGACAATAATAATTTTTTATTCTTATAATATTATATCATTGACTAAACAAAAAAACAAACCTTTCCCCGGCTGGCGGTGGGCTTGTTTTTAATAGATAAGTACCTCGGTTCCGGTGGCCAGGCGCTCAAATAAATATTCGGCTGGACCGATGCCTAAACGCACGCAACCGTGAGAAACGGGGCGGCCTAAATGGTCACTCCCTTCCCGATAACCATTGGGCCAAATCGGTAATTCATGAATACCAAATTCGCCGTGATTTAAGCCTAACCAAAATGGCATCCAGAGACCATATTTTTTCGACCAAGCCTTAGTAGCTTTGTTTACGATCTTAAAATTCCCTTGAGGTGTGGCCAGACCGGGCTTACCGCTAGAAATAGAAAATTGTTTAAGTTCAATATCATTAACCAGATAAAATAATTTTTGAGTTTTTAAATTAATTGCAATCCGAAGAGGCAATTTAATTTTATCTTTAGCAAGCGGATTATATCCCCAGTCGACCTCTGAACCATCCTTATAGCCGTCGCCATCGGTATCCGGATTATTAATATCGGTTTTAAATTTTACTTCTAAATCATCGCTCAAACCGTCCTTGTCCGTATCTAAAGTCGCCCGCACGCTTAAAGCCAAGAAAAAACTTATAAAAATAATAAAAATTATTTTGGCCATTATTTTAACTCTTTATTTTAACTCTTTTAAAGAATACTCACAGCCGCAAAATTTTTGGCGATAAAAACCTAGCTCTTTAGCTAATTGCTGAGACTTATAATAACCATTATTAATTTGGAAGTCGAGTTCTAAAAATTCTACTCCGGAATTAAGGGCTAAATCGCGGCTAAACTTTTTAATAAATTCGGTATTTTTATAAGGGCTAACTAACAAGCTAGTACTAAAGAAATCAAATTTATTCTTCTGAGCCAGCGTAATGGTTCGGCGTAAACGGTCGCCAAGACAAAGCTCGCAACGCTTCCCTTTTTCTGGCTCGGCCGCCAAGCCCTGGGTCATCTTTTGCCAAGCGATATGATCATAGGGCTCAACTATCAAAGGCCAATTATATTGGGTGGCTAACTCTTTTACACTCGCCAAGCGGTGGGCGTATTCTTCCCGGGAACAAAGGTTCGAGTTATAAAAATACAAAGTTAAACCATAATTAGGGCTCAGAATATCTCGACTAATATAAGCGCTACAAGGAGCGCAACAAACGTGGAACAATAAAGATGGTTTCTTAATTTTTAGATAAGAAACAGCGATAACCAGCGCCAACATAATTAATAACAATACTATTAAAGCCAGCAACTTACCGTGACTTTGCAGAAACAAACCGCTTAGACCGAAGACCAGGGCAAAACCATAAAAAACTAAAACCGTTTGTCTCTGACTTAGTCCTAAAGCTAATAAACGGTGATGCAAATGCTTTTTATCGGCTAAGCGAAAGGGATTGTGGCCGGCCAGTAAACGGCGCCAAATCGTCCAGGCCACATCCAAGATTGGGATACCCATTACTAAGAGGGCAATCGCAATTTTGCCGCCGGAAATAATCGCCAAGACACCCAAGATATAGCCAAGCAGCAATGATCCGGATTCACC
>JAPLVX010000066.1:5365-6750 GCA_026396945.1 Candidatus Falkowiibacteriota bacterium | reverse complement strand
CCGGAAATAAAAAATGTCGGCGATGATCCGATGCGCCCGGGAATTGTTCACCGCCTCGATAAAGAAGTTAGCGGCTTGATGGTAATTGCGAAAAACCAGCTGAGTTTTGAAAATCTTAAAAAACAATTCAAGAAAAGAGAAATCAATAAAGAATATATCGCTTTAGTTTATGGCAAAATCGAACCTGAAGAAGGGGAAATAAATTTTCCGATTAGACGCGCTCAAAGCGGCTATAAAATGGCCGCTTTACCAATCATGAATAGCGGTTTGATTGAGAAAAAAAGATTATCCGGTCGAGACGCCGGCACTAACGAAGCCTTATTGAAATCTCGGGAAGCGCTAAGTCTTTTTAAAGTAATAAAGAGATTCATCAACTATACTTTATTGCAAGTCAGAATCAAAACTGGCCGCACTCATCAGATTCGCGTTCATTTCGCTGCCTATGGTCATCCGCTAGTTGGTGATAATCTATATAGCACTAAAAAAACTAGGGTAAAAAATAAAAAACTAAATCTCGGCCAGGTATTTTTATTTTCTAAACGCCTCGCTTTCTCCGATCTGGCTGGTAAAACCCAGGAATTTGAGTTAGACCTAAGCCCTGAGCTCAAAGTCTTCTTAGAAAAAATTCGCTAATGGTTTAAAAATAATTTAAATATAATTTAAGCCTCTGGCCTATAATTAGATTCTAATTATAGGCTTTTATGTTTAAAAACGAATATGTTCATGAATAAAAAAGTAAAAAAATATTTAAAAGTGGGGGCGCGGGCGACCGGAATTTTATTTTTATTGCTGTCAATTAATGAACCGGCAATTGCCCTTACTGCTGACGCTAGCAAAACAATCGCGGTCAGCCCGACAATTATTGAAACGACTGGTCCTGAGATAGCCGCCACCCCGATACCTAATAATTCTCCAGTTAAACTTCACGGTTTTGTTTTATCTCTCCCCGGTCAATTTGGCAGCCAGTATTTTTATCTCTATAATAATCAAGAAGTTGTCCAAATTTATAATTACTGGAAAAAATTTCCTGATTTTAAAATTAATGACTACCTGGAAGTCGCGGCCACTTTTTCGGCCCAAACAAAAATCAAAAGATTTAAAACTAAAGAGACGACTGATATAAGATCCCTCAAAAATATCTCTTCGGACCCGCGGGCTAAACCCCTGAGCGCCGCTGAGTTAAATTCGCTAACCCCAAACTTCGTCTCTTTAAGCGGAAAAATTGGCGCCCTCAAAAAATCTAGTTTCTATCTGAGATATCAAGATAAAGAGACCCTGGTTGATCTTAAAAATCTCATTAATTTTGACTTAAGTGAGCTAAAAATTGATGACGAGCTAAAAGTGAACGGCTTACTATTCAACGATGCGGGAACAAGCCGCCTTTA
>JAPLVX010000066.1:0-5285 GCA_026396945.1 Candidatus Falkowiibacteriota bacterium | reverse complement strand
CAGATATAGTAAAAATAGCCGGAGCGCTAAAAATAACCGCCACGCCAACCCCTAATAACAAGAATTTATCAAATAAAAGCGTATTAATTCCAGCGACCGGGAGGGCGAATAGCCCCTGGCTTAAATATCTAGGCTTATTTTTGACTTGTTTTCTAATTTTTATTATAATAAGAAAGCGTTAATAAACTAATTAAGTTAATTTTTATATTTAAAGGCCAAAATTACTAAAACTATTTTGACCAATGATAAAACTATGAAAAAAATCATAATTTTAGGATCGTTTTTATTGATAGGCGCGCTGGCCTTAACCGGCTGTGCCACCAAAACAAACGTTACCAAAAAACTAAGTCCTGATGAGGCAAAAACTAAAACCGAGCAATTCATCAACACTTATTTAATGCAAAGTGGCAGTAAAGCTAAAGTTAGCGATGTTACCCCTTACAACCAGTCTCTTTACAAAGTTAAGGTGGATATTGGCAACGGCCAAACAGTTGACTCATATGTGACTGTTGATGGTACGCAGTTTTTTCCTCAAGCACTGAGCATGACCGATATTGCCAAACAAGGTAGCACCACTCAGGACAATACAGCAACTACGCCGGCGGCTGAGGTAAAAACTAAGACCGATAAGCCGGTCGTTGAATTATTCGTAATGAGTTATTGCCCCTTTGGTACTCAAATAGAGAAAGGCATGTTGCCAGTAATCGATACCTTGGGCAATAAAATGGATTTTCAACTAAAATTTGTTAGTTATTCAATGCATGAGAAAAAAGAAATCGATGAAAACTTAATTCAATATTGTATCCAAAAAGATACTCCGGCCAAACTCGCCCCTTATTTAAAATGCTTTCTCGCCGCTGAGGGCCAGGGGCCAGCCTGCTTAAAGAGCAATAACCTAAACGTTGATAAATGCGTTAAAGACAGTGATGTTACTTATAAGGTAACCGCTAATTATAACGATAAAACTACTTGGAAAGGTAATTTCCCGCCCTTTGATGTCAACAAGGCTGATAATGAAAAATATAATGTTGGTGGTTCTCCGACTTTAATAATCAACGGTGAAGAAATTCAAACCAACCGTGACTCTAGCAGCCTCTTGAAAACTATCTGCTCCGCCTTTAAAACTGCCCCCAAGGAGTGTTCCGCTTCTTTATCAAGCGCCTCGCCTTCTTCCGGCTTCGGTTTCAATACGGCCGCTAGTAGCAATTCAGCCGCGGGTTGCGTACAATAATAAAAATTCTAGCTAAGACTAAAGATAAAAAAGACGGATTCAAATGAACCCGTCTTTTTTTAAGAAAATGATTTTTAAAAAGGTGAGACGCATTCTTAATAATTTTTTGAAAAATCGAACGAGTCCTTTAGGAAACTAATTATTCCCCCGCCATTTCTCAGCCGCCAAAATTCTCAGCACCGCGATGGCATAGGCGGCCAAACGCAAAGATATCTTGTTTTCTTGCTGGCGATACTTGGAATAAACTAGATCCCAGCTCTTCTTCATCTTTTTGCCCAGTAGGTCCTTAAGATATTCTTCATCCAAAATTTGGCCAGTACGATTCTGTGCCCATTCAAAGTAGCTGACAATTACACCCCCAGAATTAGCTAGAATATCCGGCACGACCAGTCGCTTGTTCGCCGCTAAAATTTGATCGGCCTCATAAGTAATCGGCCCATTAGCTAGCTCAATTAAATATTTAGCCTTGATATTTTTAGCATTATCTTTAGTAATCTGATTTTCTAAAGCCGCGAGCACTAAAATATCTGTCTCTAATTCTAATAATTCGGCATTGCTAATTGCCCGGCCGTCTTGATAATCAACTACTGATTGACCGCTATTCTTCCAAATAATTAGTTCTTTAATATTTAAGCCGGCGGCATCATATATGCCGCCCTGGCTATCGCTCACGGCGATTATTTTATGACCGTCATTATATAATTTCTCGGCCATAAATAAACCGGCGTTACCAAAGCCTTGAACCACTATTTTGATATCTGGCTGGGCCGGTAAAAATTCCGCAATCATTTCTTTGCTAATAATATAGGCACCTTGAGCCGTGGCATCGCCCCTTAAGGCGAGGCCCCCAAGCTCTAGGGGCTTGCCGGTAATCATCCCCGGTTCGTGATGACCAACTTTTTTTTCATATTGATCTAGCATCCAGGCCATAATTTGTGAGTTGGTGTAAACATCTGGGGCGGGGATGTCTTTGTCTTGCCCCAAATAAGGATACATATAATCAATGTACAAGCGGCTAAGTTTTTCCAAGTCCTTGGGGTCCATTTCTTTGGGGTTAAACTTAATTCCGCCTTTAGCACCACCGTAAGGGATATCGGCGAGCGAATTTTTTAAAGCCATCCAGAAAGCTAAAGACTGAACCTCATCCTCAGAGACTTCGGGATGAAACCTGATTCCACCTTTCCCCGGGCCCAAGGCATAATTGTAAACAATTCTCCAAGCCGGATATTTTTTGCCTTTTAAAACTAATTCAGTTTTATTAATCTGCCGCGGTGATAATAATAATTTCATGTCGGTGTCGCTAATTTCTTCGAGCTTCTGGACTTCTCGCAAACGCTTAATATTATCGGCGAAGATGCTCATATATTTAAAATTATTTTATTAACTCGGTAATTTCCTTTTTTAAAGTGTCCTTATCGCGCAAACCAATAAATTCCCCGATAAGCTGCCCGTTCTTAAATAACTTCATATTCGGGATGCTTTGAATTTGATATTCTATCGCCAAGTCTTGGTTATTACCGTCTTCGGTATTAATTTTAGCGATTTTCATTTCCGCCAACATATCGACGGCGAGTTCATCTAAAATCGGGGCCATCATTTGGCAAGGCATGCACCAGGGCGCCCAAAAATCTACCAAAACTGGCAAATCACTTTTTAAAACTGCGTCGGAAAAATTTTCTTTGTTTAATTCTTGCACATGCGACATAGGGCTGAAGTCTTGCTTAGTTACTTGGAAGTTAAGAAAAAACTATAGCTAAGCAAGACTTAAATAAAATTTAATTATTATTTTTTTATTATCTCCTCGAAAATTTTCTTCATCTTGGCTCGTTTTGGCTCTTGCCCGCGCAAGCAATGATCAAGTTCTTCTTGGACAATTTTTTCCATCAAGGCGGCCGTGGCCGATTTGATAGCTTTCAATTGCATAATTAATTTGAAACAGTCTTTCTCCTTGGGTATTAACATTTTTTTTACCCCAGCCAATTGGCCGACGATATTATTAATTCTTTGCTCGGTTGTTTTCATATAATAATATTATACACTACACCCCCAGGGGGTGTCAAGAAAATGAATCAGGCCGATCAGAGTGGCTACTTTTTATTGATTATCGCCCAATAATTGTACTTATCCCGATACAATTCAAGGCTGTTTAAGCCCGACTTTTTGATAATTTTTTTTAATTGTTGTTTATTGAAAGCATGGTAGTAGCGCTGACTTATAATTTGCTGGGCGCTGTTTTTCCAAGAGAAAAGGACATCCCCGAACTTCATCTTATGCTTATTCAATAGTTTCAATAGCCAAAATCTCCAAATCAAAAACCGCTGTTTTTTATAACCCCATAGATTCCAAACGCTGATAATTATCTTCCCCTGCGGATTTAATTTATTTTTCAATTGTTTCAAGGCTTGGATCCGCAACTTATCGGAAGGTAAGTGATGAAAAACCGCTAAACAAAAAACATAGTCAAAATTATGCTCTTTAGTTTGACCCAGGTCTAAGATGTTGCCAAGCTTGAAACGGAATCCCGGATAATTGGTCTGCGCTAAATCAATTAAGCTCTCACTCTGATCAACCCCCAGATATTCTATTTGCTTATCTTTGAGGACTTCTAACAGACGACCATTGCCACAGCCGACATCTAAGATCCGATCACCGGCTTTAATTTCTTGAGCTAATTTTTTAATTTCCGGCCAAATTTCTTTTTTCCTGGTGGTATTAAAAACATCGGCTATGTCCTGATAATTAGCCTTAACAATCTTCAACAAATTTTTTTCAGTTTTTTGGTCCATTTTAAATTTTTTAGCCGCCGTAATTCGTTCCGACTGCGCCCTACCTACTCTAACCTGAATACGCCCCTAGCCTAAATATTCTTTATGGCGATAATCCGTTTGCCCCTTGGCTTTGGCTTGGTTAACTTTGAGACAACTGTCACAGCGGCCACAATCGACCGAGTCCATTTCGCCAAAATATTTAAGAATATATTCTTGACGACAACCTAAATTATAAACGTAGTTTTCCATCTCATCTAATTTTTCATAAGCGCGGGCAGCTTTGGCCCTTAATGAGTGGCGATCTAATTCCAAATCTAGAGGGTCAATCCTTTTTATAATTTTAATTTCCGTGCCTTTGAAGGGAGGACGGTATTCAATTAAATCTTTTTCTTGTAATTTCTTGATGGTCCTAACAATCGAGTCTTTTTTGACTTTGATGATTGTGGCTAATTCTTCCAAGTTAACATCCCAACCTTTTTGCAATTCGACCGAAAAACGCTCGACTAATTTTTCTAGAACTTCAATTTGCGTTTTCGCTCTTTTGCCGGTTGCGGCCAGAACGTCATCTATTTTAGCTTTCAATCTAATGTACGCATTAGCGGTCTTTTCATTGGGACGAGAAATATAGCCGTGGCGTTCCAAAACTTTAAGGGCTGTGCCGACTGACATTTCCGGAACATTCTCGGATAAATTTTTTATAATTTCACTATAAGTTATCAGAATGGAGTCTTCATGATTGGTTTCTAAATTTAGCAAAAAATCATAAACCTCGCTGATCATTTCCGGGCTTGGGTTATCGCCCTTAATAAAAAATTCTCGCAAATAACGATCTTTGGGCGAATAAAATAGCAAACAAAAACTGGGTTGGTTATCGCGACCGGCTCGACCGGCTTCTTGATAATAAGCCTCAATCGTGCCGGGGAGGTCATGATGGATAACAAAACGAATGTCGGGCTTATTAATTCCCAAGCCAAAGGCGTTGGTCGCCACTACGACTTGAGCGCGACCGCTCAAAAAGCTTTCCTGGACCCAGGTTCGGCTATCGCTGTCTAGACCAGCATGATAAACAACCGCCTTAACGTCATTGGCAATCAAAATATCCACTAATTCATCGGCTTTATTCCTCGTGCCCACATAAATAATGCCCGATCCATTATCCGAATTTTTAACAATATCGACAATCAAATCAATTTTCTGACTATTATTGGTTTGCACAACCCCAAACTGTAAATTAGGTCGAGCAAAACCACGAATTATTAATTCCTGGTTAGGCAAATTCAATTGCT
>JAPLVX010000123.1 GCA_026396945.1 Candidatus Falkowiibacteriota bacterium | reverse complement strand
GAAGCCTATAATTTAAAGCGACCGAGCGCCGATGTCCTGACCTTACTTTTATTTTGCGACCAAAGAGATACCATGTTGGCGGATATTTTATTTGATTTAGAAATTGACCATAATAAAATTGTTAATGTTGTCGCTTGGTTTAGAGTTAATCAGGAATTAATTGATAATTATAAAGCCTTTAGAAAAATGGCGGCCCTAAAACCGGGGTCGAATATGAATCGTTCTTATACGTCCATCGCCACTCCGACTTTGGATCATTTTTCTCACGATTTAACCTTAGCGGCCAAGTATGGCCAGCTGGAAATATGCGTTAGTCGCCAAAAAGAAATCGCTTCAATTTTTGAAGCTTTTTCTAGCGGTCATAACGGGGTTTTGTTGGTTGGCCAACCAGGCGTAGGCAAAAAAACTATTGTTGATGGCGTGGCCGAGTTAATGGTTAAAGAAGAGGTACCTAAGTTCTTGCGCGATAAACGTTTAGTTGAAATTGACGCCCCGGCACTAGTCAGCGGGTCTTCGCCAACTCAAGCCGAAGAAAGATTACTCGCCGCTATCAATGAGGTAAACCGGGCCGGTAATATTGTTTTGTATATCGCTAATATTGAAACTTTAATTGGGATTAGCGCCGGCAGTGAACAAAGTTTAGATTTATCGGAAGTTTTAGCGGCGGCGGTTAGTCGGCAGAGTGTTTTTTGTATCGCGACCGCGACGACGGAAAATTATAATAAATATATTGAAAATAAATCACTGGGCAATACTTTAACAACCATCGGGGTCAAAGAACCGATCGATGATCAAGCGATTCAGATCGTGGAAAGCAAGGTCAGCTGGTTAGAAAATAAATACGGCGTCTTTTTTACTTACGAGGCCATCGAAGCTTCGGTTGATATGTCCAGCCGTTACCTGCATGACAAATTTTTACCTTTAAAGGCAATTAATTTGTTGCAGGCCGCGGCCTCGAACGCGGCCAAGGCCGCTCAAGAAGATCCGGAACGATCGGTTTGCACGCGGGAAGAAGTGGCTCAAGCAATTGCCGAGCTAACCGGTATCCCGGTTAATAAAATCACGGCCAGTGAAGGACAAAAATTATTACAATTGGAATCGAGCTTGCATAAGCGAATGATTGGACAAGAAGAAGCGGTGGCGGCCGTCTCTAATTCTTTGCGCCGGGCGCGGGCTGAATTGCGGGAAAGTCAAAGACCGATTGCCAGTTTTTTATTTTTAGGACCGACCGGTGTCGGTAAAACCGAATTAGCCAAAACAGTTTCCGAGGTTTATTTCGGCGACGAAGCTTATATGATTCGGCTTGATATGAGCGAATATCAATATGCCGATAGTGTCAGAAAAATGATTGGCGATGTCGGCGGCGTAACTGGTTATTTAACCGAAGCAGTGCGCAAGAAGCCCTTTGCTTTAGTCCTGCTCGACGAGATCGAAAAAGCTCACCCGGATATTTTAAATTTATTTTTACAAATGCTTGACGATGGTCGTTTAACTGATGGTCAGGGTCGGACGATTAGTTTCTCGGAATCAATTATTATTGCCACCTCCAACGTTGGCGCTATTTATATCCAACAAGCAATTAGGGATAAAATAGATTTGAGCGTGATTAAACAGAATTTAATTGATAATGAGTTAATTAAAGTGATGCGGCCCGAGTTAATAAATCGTTTTGACGGAGTTATTGTTTTTAAGCCCTTGAGCGAAGCCAATGTTTTTGCGATTACTAAGTTAATGCTAAAAAAGTTTAAGAAAAATTTAGAAGAGAAGGGGATTGATTTGAAGGCGGATAAAGACGGGGTTTTACTTTTATCTAAATTGGGCTATGATCCTAAATTCGGGGCCCGACCCCTGCGCCGCCTGCTTCAGGAGAGAATTGAGGATATTGTGGCCGTTAAAGTAATTAATGGTGAATTAACCCGTCGCGATACTGTCCTGATAAATAATTTGGGCGAGATTGAAATCGAAAAGGCGACCGTTTTATAAGAGCCCAACTTGCCTTATAATAGTTTAGGTTTTGTAAAAAATTAATAAAGTTAAGCTTGGTTCTCTAAAATTTTCGCAAAAGAAAAGAAAGGCACAAGTATAAAATCAAATTTTTGATCGTATATTCAGGCCTTTCCTTTTTTAATCGTTGTTCCCGGTTCTGAAGCCCGGATTTTGTCTTTTAGGCGGGAGTGAAATTGCCAGTTTTAGACTGGATTCGATCCAAGCCTTTTCGGCAGGCTTCGATTTGGAACCTTAGTTTTCTGATTAGATCCGTGTCCGGTGGCGCTTGTTTGTTTGCTTTTTCGAGCTTAGTCGATAAAGAAGTCAAATTGTCGCACACCTTGAGTACGGCCTCGCCCTTCTGGGAGTCTGGATGTTCGGTCATGTTTTATTTTTTGTTTGGGTTACGATTAATATTATTAAATTAACACAATTGTTTTTTCGAGTCAATCCTTATGGTTTATTTATTAGCCGCCGCCGCTACCTTTATTTTGACAATAATTTTGACTTTAACGGTTAAGCGGATGGCGCTAAAATTTAATATTGTTGATGAGCCGGATGAGCAGCGTAAAATTCATAAAATAAATACCCCGCTTTTAGGTGGAGTCGCTATTTTTGTCGCCTATTTTTTAGTTTTATTTTTGGTGCGCGATCACTTATTAATCGGCAATTTAACTTATAAACCCTGGTTGGGGTTTTTTGTCGGCGCCTTAATTTTGGTTATTGGTGGTGCGATGGACGATAAATATAATTTAAAACCGCAACAGCAAATTATTTTTCCAATCTTAGCGATTGCCGCCTTGATTATCGGCGGCGTCAGTATCGGCAAAATAACTAACCCCTTAGGCGGCTATCTGGTCTTATCTAATTGGAAAATAATTAGTCCGCTCTTAATTTCTTTATGGCTCTTAGGGATGATGTACACGACCAAGTTGCTTGATGGAGTCTATGGCTTAGTCAGTGGGATTACGGCGATCGGCGGTTTAGTGATTTTTCTGTTCACCTTGACGACTCGCTATTATCAACCAGACATCGCTTTAGCCTCGATAATTTTAGTGGCCGCTTGTTTGG
>JAPLVX010000105.1:1146-2158 GCA_026396945.1 Candidatus Falkowiibacteriota bacterium | reverse complement strand
CCTCATCACTGGTTTTGGAGACCAGCATTCTACCACTGAACTATTCCCCCATAATACAGGGCGACAAACTTAATCTGCCGCTTATGTATTATTTAGTTTCTTTATGTTTGGTATGCTTTTTACAATGCAGGCAAAACTTTTTAAGTTCCAATCTATTTTTTAGAGTCTTTTTATTCTTGCTTGAAAAATAATTGACGCGCTTGCAAACGGAACATTCCAACTTGATTAAATTATCTTGTGACATGTTTTTAATTGGTTAATTTATTAATTGATTAGTTAATTAAGCAAAACCAGCAAATTAAAACTTGAAAATGGGATTAATCCAAGATAGAAAATCCAAAATAGAAAATTTTACTGGTGGGCCGGGTAGGACTCGAACCTACGAAGGCGTGAGCCAACAGATTTACAGTCTGTCCCAGTTGACCGCTTTGGTACCGACCCTTATTCAATTACGAATTACAAATTAACAATTAACCCTACTTCCATTCGTAATTCGTAATTTTAAAAGTAAATTACTCCCTTGAGCCGTTGCGCGGAATTGAACCGCGGACCTACTCCTTACCATGGAGTTGCTCTACCGGCTGAGCTACAACGGCTAACCTAAAATTTTAACCTTAAATATATTAAATCCCGAGTGCTCGGGATTAGATATTATTTTACCGCGTTAAATTTGACGCGTTAAAAAATAAAATTTTTATTTATAATTCATCGATCTGCTTCTTGAATTCGGCTATCTTTTTATTTTCCGGATTGGTTTTAATCAACTTCTGATAGGCGTCTAAAGCCAACACTTTGTCTTTTATTATTATACTGATTTCTAACATCGTGTCAAGATATTTGGGATTGGCTGGTTCGATTTTCAAGGCTTTTTTTAAACTGCGGATCGCTTCAGGCCATTTGCCTAAGGCCTGATACACGCTCGCCAAACTAAAATGAGTTTGAGCGTTTTGCTTGTTTAGATTGATTGATTTTAAATATTCATCGCGCGCTCCGTTTAAGTCGCCTTTTTCTC
>JAPLVX010000105.1:0-1096 GCA_026396945.1 Candidatus Falkowiibacteriota bacterium | reverse complement strand
TGGCAATTTGCGCTAAATGTTCATAGATATCTTCATCGTCTTCTTTCAATTTTAAAACGTGCTAAAAAGTCTGTTTGGCTTCTTCAAATTGTTTTTTTTCAAAATACAGCCGGCCTAGTTCCTTAAAAGCCTTAATATTCTTACTGTCCAAACCGATAATTTCAATATATTTATTTTCCGCTGAAGACAAATCGTCATGCTTTTTAAAATCTTCAGCTTGCGTAAATAATTGTTCGATTTTCTGCCTGGAGTCAAAGTTGGCGCTTTCCGCTTTGGCCTGATAATCTTTCTTTAATTGATAAAGCTTACGTAAATTAAATTTTAAAAACCGGCTAATACCTTGAGCGGCCGGCACGTATAATCTGCTTAACTTAGCGGACCATTTTATAATACTTCTTTTGAGCCGATTGCTAATAATTCTCTCTTTAAACCTGGCTTCCTTTTCCGCCGGTATATTGGCAACGTCCAAATTGGCCAAAACGGAAAATTTTCTTATCACAATCACCGTAATCACGCTTAAGCTTATTAAAATTAATAACAATGGAATAATATTATACATAGATG
Organism: Candidatus Falkowiibacteriota bacterium; assembly: GCA_026396945.1. Lineage (GTDB taxonomy): Bacteria > Patescibacteriota > Patescibacteriia > Patescibacteriales > UBA12465 > JAPLVX01. Next base: position 532 of record JAPLVX010000105.1, on the reverse strand, counting down.
ACAAAAATTAAACAAAAGATTAGAAATAAAAAACGCAATCTAGCTTGCATATTTTTCTTGTCATTAACCCGCCTTGGTTACTTTCGCGTTTCTTCTAAGTTTCAGTTTCGCCGACGACAAAACGTCCGGCGCTGCCGAATAATTTCATTTTTTCAAAAACAACTTTCTCTATTGACTTTATGGTTGGTCTTAATAAATTTCTAGGATCAGTTTCGTCCTGATTTTCTAAACAAACTTTTATAAAAATAAGACAAAAAGCGATTTTTAAATCGGTGCCGATATTAATTATATTGACTCCTTCTTTGATGGCCTTTTTTATCTTAGTATTGGGCACTCCTGAACCGCCATGCAAGACAAAGGGAATAGCAATGGCTTTTTTAATCGCTTTCAGCAAACTAAAAACAATGTCTTCATTGCTATAGATGCCGTGAGCCGTGCCTACAGCCGCGGAAATGGTGTCAACCTTGGTTTCACGAACAAATTTTATTACATCTTCCAAGCTAGCTAAAGGAATTTTTTTTAATTTTCCTTT
>JAPLVX010000061.1:10995-11908 GCA_026396945.1 Candidatus Falkowiibacteriota bacterium | reverse complement strand
GATATATTATGTGGTTAAAGTAGCCCCTTAACATTTTAATATAATCAAGGAGAAGAAGTCACCTATATATAGAATCTATTGTAATTATCATTAATAAAAAACCCATAGTGTTAAACATGAAAACAAAAACCAGTTTCATGGCCATTGTAGTCCTGATATTCGGGATTCTGGCCACCATCCCTTTGATTGTTAATGCTCAGATCGAAGTATCGGTCAAAGGCGTTGACGACGTCCAGGTGAACTATGACGGCGGCCATATTGTCGTCAAAAGAAGTCAACCCCAGACTATTGCAAAACCTTGCGAAAAGGAAATCACCTTTAATGTCATATACTTAGAAGGCGATCACTTCGTAAAAACCGATGTAAAAAAACCCGCCGGTGACTGCAAGGTCGTTCTGGAGAAAATCCCTAACGGTTTGGTGAACTCTTATCAGAGTGAAGCTAAAAACACCAGAATCAACTCGCCGGGCAATACGTCTTCCGGGACATCCCCTGCTTCCGTTAGCCCGGTCACTGAAGTTTCATTACGGTTGTTAAATTCAACTGACTGTTACACCTTCACCGTTCTCGGTGCACCCTTCAAAGACGTGGCTCTTTGCCCGTTTGACACCTCAAAAATGGTCGCTAAAGTTAAGACCGGTGCTTTATCATTTGCGATTATGTTTTCCGACACAGCTGACAATAAACAGCTGAGGCAAGTGGTTGTTACCCGAATCATTACCCAGGACATGAAGATTCTGGACATTAAAAAAAGTGATTTTGGCATAGTAACCAAGGATAAAATAAAGCTCAAGGCTTACAACCGGACAAAGACCAAGATCGTCTTTACTAACGGAATTTATTCCGGCATCGCCTTATCTCCTGATAAAGTCTGCAAGCGGACGACCTCGACCTATGGGTTTGTGATTTTTGT
>JAPLVX010000061.1:9571-10978 GCA_026396945.1 Candidatus Falkowiibacteriota bacterium | reverse complement strand
TATTTTGACGCCAATGGCCTAAAAAGACGGGCAAACGTCGAAAAAATAATCACCCCGAGTGACCCAGTGATCGAAATTACCGATAACGATTTGAAAAACAGTTATGTTGCTCAATAATCGGCGGTAATTACTCCCCCACTGACTCTATCTAGAAGTTTAACTCGCCCCACTTGGAGCGTCTATAATAAGTGTACAAAACACTTACAAATAGACGCTCTTTTCTTTTACCAAAAACATTTTTTAGTTTTTTTAGCCGTCAATTATTGGTTGACTTGAGACCCTGGCTTTGTTATAATAATTATAAGGTTTCATGACCTATTTTTATTGTTTTAATATATGATTATTACTTGGCAGGGACATTCCTGTTTTAAAATTCAAGATAAAATTGGTCCGGATGGACTGACAATTGTAACCGATCCCTTTGATAAAGAGGTCGGTTTAAAGGTTCCTAATTTTGAAGCGGACATCATCACCGTTTCTCATGATCATCATGATCATAATAATATCGGCGCCTTAAGAGGTCAGCCTTTTATAATTAATTGTGCTGGTGAATATGATGTCAAAGGCATGATGGTTGAAGGGATTGATTCTTATCATGATGATAAAGAAGGAAGGGAAAGGGGCGCTAATATTATTTATCGAATTGAAATGGATGATATCTCCGTTGTTCATTTGGGGGACCTGGGGCATGTTCTAGATAATGCTCAATTGGAAAGACTGGCAGGGACGGATATTTTATTAATTCCGGTCGGCGGAAAATACACGCTTGATGCCAAATTAGCCGTGGAAGTCATTTCCCAAATTGAGCCGCGGCTGGTTATCCCAATGCATTATAAAACCAAAGATTCAAAAATAGATATCGATGGCGTGGAAAAATTCATTAAAGAATTAGGCGTGACCCCGCCCTATGAAGAAAAATTGAAAATTTCTACAAAAGATTTGCCCCACGAAGATATGGAGCTGGTAATTTTAAGTATTTAAATAATTATAAATTAAAATTTAATTAAGTATGCCTCATCCTAAAAAAGAAAGAACTTTAGTGATTTTAAAACCTGATGCCGTGCAACGGTCTCTAGTTGGGGAACTAACTAAAAGAATTGAGCGCGCCGGTTTAAAGCTTGTTGCCTTGAAACTTTTATCTGCCACCGAAGAGCAATGCTGGGCGCATTACAATAAAGACGATAAATGGTTTGAAGAAAAAGGCGCCAAATTTGTAGCTAATTTGCAAGCGGCTAATATTCCAATTGATAAGGAAGTAAGTGAATATGGCAAGGACATCGTTCGCGCCTTGGTAAAATTTATGACCGCCTGCCCGCTAGTGGCGATGGTTTGGGAAGGTAACCAGGCGGTATCAATTGTGAAAAAATTAGTCGGCGGCACCGAGCCGGCGACTTCCGATATCGGAAC
>JAPLVX010000061.1:0-9520 GCA_026396945.1 Candidatus Falkowiibacteriota bacterium | reverse complement strand
ATCAGGGGTGACTTCACCCTCGACACTTATGAATTATCTAATTTGGATAATCGGGCGGTACGCAATTTGATCCATTGTTCCGACCAACCGACCGAAGCCGATCGCGAGATGAAAATCTGGTTTAAAGCCGAAGAAATTTTAAATTATCGCTTAATTGCCGAAGAAATTTTGTACGATGTTAATTTGGACGGGTTGAAGGAATAGTTTCAAGGAATAATAAAGTTTAAATTTATGTTTAAGCCAAAACCTTTAGGGCCACATAAAAAAAGATTGGTTTTAAAGTTTGGAGTTATTGGTTTCGTGGCTTTAATTTTAGTCTTCTATGTATTGAATTTGAAAAACACTTTTCAAATTAAGACCCAGACTTCTAGACCCGAAGAATCATTTGATTGGAATAAAATAAAAAATGATTTTGATGTTACTATGACTCAAGTCAGCCAGCGTTTTAATGAGGAAAGAAGTAAACAAATTGCTCAAGCCTCGGCCCCCTTAATTAATAAATTAGTTAATAATATTAATACCCCTAATACCCCTAATATTCCTAATACTCTGACCGTGGCCAGCAGCTCAGACCAGCTAAGCGCCTCTAATTCGCAAGCCACGCTTAACCGGTTGGAGTTAAAACTTGATTTAAACACGAATAAGCCTAAAAAATAATTTCTTGACTATGTCCAAACCGGATAATAAAGTTAATAAAAAGACAAAGGAAGATAAAAATAAAAAATTGTCTAAAGCCTCGACCAAGAAGGCGCCTTTTAAGGAAGTAAAAGCGGCCAAGAAAGAAGCCTCGGTTGATAAAGGTAAATTAAGCGAAGCAACTGATTCCGAGCCAGCCGAATCCGGCGTTTTAATTAACTCACGGCAACAAACCGCCTATGGCTTGGTTCAGGAACAACCGATCGTTGAAGAAATGAGCCGATCCTATTTAGATTATGCTATGAGCGTAATTGTTGCCCGCGCTTTGCCGGATGTTCGGGACGGTCTAAAGCCGGTGCATCGTCGTATTTTATACGCGATGTGGAGTGTTGGTTTAAGATCAAGCGCAAAATTTAGAAAATCCGCCACGGTCGTCGGTGAAGTTTTAGGTAAATATCACCCCCATGGCGATAGCGCGGTTTATGAATCAATGGTGCGCATGGCTCAAGATTTTGCGATGCGTTATCCGCTCGTGCGCGGTCAAGGAAATTTTGGCTCCATGGATGGCGACTCGGCGGCGGCGATGCGTTATACCGAAGCCAAGCTAGCCGCGGTTGCCGAAGAAATGCTATTTGATATTGATAAAGACACAGTTAATTTCATCCCGAATTTTGACGGTTCACATAAGGAACCCCGTGTTTTACCAGCTAAATTACCGAACCTATTATTGAACGGGACTATGGGTATCGCCGTTGGCATGGCCACCAATATCCCGCCCCATAATTTAAAAGAATTAGTCGGTGCGATTAATCATCTGATAGACAATCCTGAAGCGACGATTGAAGATTTAATGCAATTTGTTAAAGGTCCGGATTTTCCCACCGGCGGTATTATTTATAATTCCAAAGATATCTTAACCGCTTATGCCACTGGTCGTGGCGGGATCGTGATGCGCGGCCGAGCGGAAATCGTTGAATCTAAGAGAGAGGCCTTTCAAATTATAATTTCCGAAATTCCTTATCAAGTTAATAAAGCGACTCTGGTCGAAAAAATTGCCGATTTAGTTAAGGATAAAAAAATTGAAGGCATTAAAAATTTACGAGATGAATCGGATCGCGACGGCGTGCGCGTGGTTTTGGATTTGAAAAAAGACGCTTACCCGAAAAAGATTTTAAATAGTTTATATAAGAATACTCAGCTTCAAGAAACTTTCCATGTTAATGCTTTAGCCCTGATTGACGGTTTACAACCCAAAGTTTTGACTTTGAAAATGATTTTGGAAGAATATATTAAGCACCGCGAAGAAGTAATCCGGCGCCGGACTCAATTTGATTTAAATAAAGCTAAAGAGCGCGCCCATATTTTAGAAGGCTTAATGATTGCTTTGAAAAATATCGATGCGGTCATTAAAACCATTAAGGCCTCCAAGGACAAAGAGGTTGCTAAAATAAATTTAATTAAACAATTCAAACTATCAGATCGGCAAGCAGTGGCTATTTTAGAAATGCGCTTGCAGAACCTGGCCAATTTAGAAAGATTAAAAATTGAAGAAGAATTAAAAGAGAAAATGAAGTTAATTAAGGAACTAGAAGCTATTTTAAAATCGGTTTCTAAGATCCGCGGGATAATTAAAGAAGAAATTACCGCTTTAGCGGAGAAATTTGGCGATGAGCGCCGAACGCAAGTTGTCTCTCACGGCGTCAAAGAATTTAACATGGAGGATTTGGTCCCGAACGAAGAAACCTTATTTATGATGACCCGCGATGGTTATATTAAACGGGTTGAATCGGATATGTTTAAAGTCCAAGCGCGGGGCGGCAAAGGCGTTATTGGACTATCCACTAAGGAAGAAGATTCGGTTTTGTTTATGTTCACGACTTTCACTCATAATGATATTTTATTCTTTACGACCAAGGGCCGCGTTTTCCAATTAAAAGCTTATGAGATTCCTCAGGCTTCACGGATCGCGAAGGGAACGCCGATCGTGAATTTTTTGCAGCTAACCGGCAGCGAACAAGTGACTTCAATTTTACCTTTAGATAAATTATCAGCCAGCCAATATTTATTTTTTGCCACGGAAAAGGGACTGGTCAAAAAAGTGGAATTAAGCGCTTTTGCCAACGTGCGGCGAAATGGACTAATTGCGATTAAGATTAAAGATGATGACAAATTAATTTGGGCCAAACCGACCAGCGGTTCGGACCATATTCAACTCATTACTTCTCACGGCCAAGCGATCAGATTCAAAGAAAGCGATGTTCGTGATATGGGCCGGGGCGCCGCTGGTGTTCATGGCATTAGAATTAAGAAAAATGACCGCGTGATTGGCATGGGCGTGGCTAAGACTGATAAGGAAAAAATAAAAAAATATCAGATTCTAACGATTATGGCCCATGGTTTTGGCAAAAGAACGCCGCTTGATTTATATAAAGTTCAGGGTCGCGGCGGTAGCGGTATTAAAACTTCTAAAGTCACTGACAAAACCGGAGAATTAACCAATGCCTTTTTAATTAACGCCGAGACAATGGCCGATAAAGATTTAATTATCATTTCCGAAAAGGGACAGGTGATTCGCTTACCTTTAAAATCAATTAATGTTTTAGGTCGCGATACGCAAGGAGTAAGAATCATGAGATTCAAAGAAGAAAAGGATCGCGTCGCCAGTGTGACCTGGGCTTAATTATTTTCGCTAAGGCTTAAATTATTTTAAGAATATGAAATTTATTAAAGAGTTTAAAGCATTTATGATGAGGGGGAGCGTGGTTGATTTGGCCGTAGCGGTCATTATCGGCGGCGCTTTTGGTAAAATTGTTTCCTCTCTGGTCGCCGATGTGATTATGCCCTTGATTGGAATTTTAATCGGCGGGGTCAATTTCACGGATATTAAAATCATTCTAAAAAGAGCGACTATCGCCCATCCGGCAGTTATTATGAATATCGGCACTTTCCTGCAAAATATTTTCGATTTTTTAATAATTGCCACCGCCATATTTATTATGATAAAATTACTTATGAAGCTACGACGACTAAAGCCAGAGGCTAAGTCGGAACCGATCGAACCGGAACCAACAAAACAAGAAATGTTATTAACCGAAATTCGTGATTTACTGCAGAAATAGAAGAAATATATTTAGAAAAAAATCCCCGAACGGAATCCGGGGATTTTTTTATGAAAAAAAGCTGTCGGGTGAGGACAGCTTTCTTAGCAAAGGTAATTTTGAATTTTTTTCTGGCTGATTGGTTCCAGATCTCAGATCGTCAAAGTACGGGGTGGGAAGTGGCAGGGCGGAGCGGTTTTTATTGTTTGGTGTAAGGCTCCGATTGCCAGTCCTAGTAAACCACCGAGCACCGCTTCAATACACATAGCCGCAAAAGACATCAAAGCTCTGGCGAAATCTCCGGCTAGGAATGGAATTAAAGCAATAAAGATTGCTACCAAAATTGGCACCCCGATTCCTATAAGAAGAGTGGAGCCGGTTTCCTTAATAGCTGAGTGGGTAACCAGAGTCAAGATAAAGCCAACCAGGAAAATTCCCGAGAAGCCAAGCCAACCAATGATAGCCCCTGGTAAAACATTGAGAGTCTGGTCAGACATAGGTTATTAAACCCAATAGCAGAATGGCGGCCAAGTGGAGGACCGTTTTTCCAAAAAAATAAAAAGAGCTTTCATGATAATACCTTTTTGTGAATACTGGTGCGATAATTTTTATGGGCTTATATTAACATTAGTTACATTATTTGTCAAGACTATAATAAGCGCGAACGATATACTATAATAGGAGGGAAATAAACATTAATCTAAATATATGGATCCGATTTTCTTTTTTTTAGCTTTATTAATTTTAGGAATAATAGTCATCATTTTTTTATTGCTTAAAAAGAAGACGGCCAACGGCGATGATGAGCGCCTGATTGTTTTGGCGGAAAAGTTGAACCAATTAAACGAGCAAAATAAAGATTTACGCCAAGAACTAGACCGCAAATTATCTGAAACCCACAAAACGAATCAGGAACAATTCGGGCAAACAACGCGGATTATTCAAAATATTACCGGCCAATCCGCCAAGTTAATTGCCGAAGTCACGGAAAAATTAACCAAGCTGGATGAGACTAATAAACAAGTCGTAAATTTTTCGGCGCAATTGCAAAATTTGCAAGATATTTTAAAAAATCCGAAACAGCGTGGCGTGCTCGGCGAATATTTTCTAGAAGAAACTTTAAAGAATGTTCTGCCGCCGAATTCTTATGAGATGCAGTATCATTTAGGCAAGGATGAAAAGACCGGCAAAGACTTGATTGTTGACGCGGTGGTATTCGTAAAAGATAAAGTTATTCCGATTGACGCTAAGTTTTCTTTAGAAAATTATGAGCGGATTTTAAATGCGACTGATAAAGAGCAGAGAGAAAAATTAGAACAGATTTTTAAGCAGGATTTAAAAAATCGAATTGACGAAACTTCTAAATATATTCTACCCGGCAAGAAAACCATGGAGTTCGCCTTTATGTTTATCCCGTCCGAGGCGATTTATTATGATTTATTAGTTAATAAGGTCGGAGCGGTAAAAATTAATACCCGTGACTTGATTGAATATGCTTATCGCGATAAAAAAGTTATTATTGTTTCCCCAACTTCGTTCCTGGCTTATTTGCAAACCGTTTTGCAAGGTTTGAAGGCAATGCAAATTGAAGAAAGCGCTAAAGAGATAAAAGCTAATATTGAAAAGCTAGGTAAACACATGATAAATTACGAAGATTTTTTAAAAAAACTAGGGCTTAGCATGTCGACCACGGTTAACCATTATAATAACGCTTATTTAGAGTTTAAAAAAATGGATAAGGATATCATGAAGATAAGCGGGAAGAAAAGTGAGTTAGAAGTTTTAAGTATTGAACGGCCGAAATCAGAATAGGCAAATCGCAAAATGGACCCGGTTAAATAAAAACTAGCCACTGTATAATGAAGCTATGAACGACAATTTTGTAAATATTGAAAAAAATAATTTAAAATTAGCCATTTTTAGAACATTAATTTGGTTTGACCTTTTTAATTATCCTTTAAGTATTTACGAGATTTGGCAGTATTTAGACTGTCAATGTGAATTCCGGGACCTTCAAGCTCTTCTAAATAAAGAAGGCGATAATAACGCCTGGGAAACTAAAGGCGGTTTTTATTATTTAGCTAATCGTAGTGAGATCATTAAAATTCGCCTCGCCCGCTATAATTATACGGATCGAAAATTTAAAACCGCCCTAAAGATTAGCCGTCTTTTTAAGCTATGCCCCACAGTTCAATTGATTTCCGTGTCTAATATCATTGGGGCTCATAATTTGCGGGCCGAGAGTGATATTGATTTATTTATTGTTAGCTCTAAAAATAGAATTTGGTTAACGCGCCTCTTTTGCGCCGGCCTAGCTAAACTTTTAAATTTAAGGCCGAATAAAACCACCAAAGAAAATAAAATTTGCTTAAGTTTTTATATTGATGAGGATAATTTAAATTTAGAGACTCTGAAATTAGATAGCCAAGATTTTTACTTTAATTATTGGCTGGCCGGTTTAGTTCCTATTTATAACAGAAATAGTACTTATGAGCGTTTGCTGTCCGCAAATGGTTGGCTAAAGAATTATCTGCCTAATTTTATTGCGCCTGGTTCGAATCCGCGTCGGCAAATAAAAAAAGATAATTCATTGTCGGGCAAGCAGCGGTTCAACCTTAGGCCCGGATCTGTTTTTACTTCCGTCTTTAATCCCTTATCTAATTTCCTGGAACGTTCCAGCCGAGCTTGGCAATTAAAAATCCTTCCCCCGGCTTTAAAGGATCTGGCGAACAAAGACAGCCGGGTTATAATTAAATCAGGAATAATTAAATTATATTTAGTTGATCGTCGTGAGGAGTTAAGAGAAAAATATCGCGGTAAGTTAAAAGCGAATGGCCGGCTTTGAAAATTTTATGGTTTATTTTAAAAATATGAGGGCTTATCTTAAAAAGATAATTACTTATTTAAGCTATTTATTACTTTTTTTATTACCCTGGCAGACAAAATTAATTTTGCGACCGGATTTTTCCAATTACAACGAGATTGGTCTTTACGCCTGGGAAATAATATTAATAATTTTAGTTTTATTATTTCTAATTTATAATTTTAAAATAATATTTAAGGCGCCGGAGATGAAAAAAATTCCTGTCTATTTATGGCTCCTGGCGATTTGGGAATTATTTACGTTTGTTTCTATTTTTGTTGCGCCAGATAAACTTTTAGCCCTAAATTATTATTTTTTATTTCTCTTGGGCTTAGCCTTGTTTTCTATTATTAAATCAAAAGATCTCGATATTCCTCGGCCTAAATTAACTTTAGCCTTTTTATTAAGTCTAAGTTTCCAGGCCGGTCTTGCGATTACTCAGTTTTTATTACAGACGACCTGGGCCAATAAATATTTAGGTTTAGCTTATCATAACCCTGGACTCGCCGGGACAGCCGTAATCGAAACGGCTTCCGGTCGTTGGCTCCGAGCTTATGGCGGTTTTGATCATCCCAATATTCTTGGCGGGGTTATGTTAATTGGTTTACTTTCAGCCGCTCATTATATTATTAATTTACCGCGCGGAGAGAGGGAGAAAAAAACAGAGACTGAGTATTCAAAACTAAGAATAAAACCCTGGCCGACCTTATTTATTTGGGTTTTTTATTTATTAGGGCTTATGGCTCTATATTGTTCCTTTTCCCGAACCGCTTGGCTAGCTTATGGCGCCGCTTTATTCATTTTGGCGATATTTTATATAAAGGAGAAGGCTTGGCCGAATTTAGGCAAGTTATTCGCTCTAGTTATTTTATCGACGGTTTTAATTTTTTCGCTCAATTCCTGCTTTCATGAATTAAGTTTTACTCGTTTAACTGGACAAGGACGTTTAGAAGCCAAGTCAGTTTCCGAACGCCAAGAATATCTAGCTCAGGCGGCAACTTTAATCAGATCTAATTATTTATTAGGCGTTGGTCGAGGTAATTACGTTAAGAGTCTGAGTGTGAATAATTTGGTTACCCCGACTGATTATCCGCAACCGGTTCATAACGTTTTTATTTTGGCCCTGGCCGAGATTGGTATTTTTGGTTTTTTGTCTTTTGTCGCTTGGCTTTTTTATACTATTAAAAAAACCAGCGCTCGAGCTCTCGGCGCTGGAATTTTTATTGCTTTAATTATTTTAATGTTTTTCGATCACTGGCTCTGGAGCTTGCCCTTCGGCTTGGTTTTCTTTTGGTTGGTTTTAGCTTTGGTTTGGTAGGTGATTTCTTTCGTTTGGCCTTAAGTTTAGTCTTATCAATGCTTTTATCCAAGTCAGCCTTTAAACTAATCTGATAATTTCTCTGTAAAAACATTAAATCCTTCTCTAAATTTTTGAAAGCGGCGTTAATTTTAGTTTGGTTTTTGAGCTGGTGATTCCTCACTTCTTGTTTTAAAAGACTGATGATCGTGGCAATCGTCCCAAAATAATCATCATTCTTAACATGAAATTTAACGCTGGCTTCGTCGCGGAGGATTAAAGTTAAATTTTTTATTTTATAATTTTTACTTTTCATGCGTATTAATATTAGCTGTTTACTCATTATAAAATACTGGTAAATTTATTCTTCGCGATTATTAAATGATCCAAAACTTCAATTTCTAGAATTTTACCGGCCTCAATCAATTGATTAGTAATTTCTTGATCAGCAGTAGTGGCCTTGAGACTACCGGAAGGATGATTGTGCGCAATAATTAAAGCGGCCGCTGAATATTCTAAAGCCGGCTTAAAAACTTCGCGCGGATGGACTAAGCTAGCGGTTAAAGTCCCGAGCGAGATGACTTCATCATGAACTAATTGATAACGACTATTTAAATAAAGGCCGCGAAATTGTTCTTTATTTAGAGTTCCCATGTCTTTTAAATAAGCAAAAGCTTGAGCGGCATTTTTAATCGTAATTGAGCCGCCGGGAGTTTTTAGAAAAAAACGACGGCCGAGTTCAAAGCAAGCCACAATCTGGCAAGCCTTAAGTTCGGGAATTTTTAATTCTCGGGCAATCATTTTCGGATCCTTTTGTTGGGCAATCGCTTTTTCGCCGTATTCCCGTAAGAGTCGAGATGACATTGAGAAAACCTCTTCTTTCTTAGTGCCCACGCCCAAAACAATGGCCAAGAGTTCAGCGGCCGATAAAGTCGCCGGACCGCTCTCCAGCAGTTTCTCGCGCGGTTTTTCACTATCCGGTAAATCTTTAATCTTGCTGATCTTATATTGCCGATTATAGTTTAGGCCGTGGGTCAAAACAATACTTTTTTCGTTAATTTTATAAGTCATATATTTCTTTTTATTACCTATTAATTATATCAGAAACATGGTAAATTTAAAATGATAATTATGAAATACTAAAGGCTCTAAACTAAGAATTTGTGCATTTAGTCAAATTTAAATATGAATAAATATAAAATAAAGAAATTGTCCAATGGTTTGCCAATTATTACCCTGCCGGCTCCGGCCATGAAAACGGCCACGATTTTAATTATGTTTAAAACCGGGTCGAAATACGAAGATCAGCGGACAAGCGGCCTGTCTCATTTTTTAGAGCATATGTTTTTTAAGGGCACGGTTAAATATCCGACAACCTTATCTTTATCAACCGCTTTAGACGAAATCGGAGCAGAATACAATGCCTTTACCAGCAAAGAGTTTACTGGTTATTATATTAAGACGGCCAGCGCTAAAATAACTAAAGCCACGGCGATAATTTATGAAATGTTAGAACGATCAAAATTTGAAGAAATAGAAATTGAACGGGAGAAAGGGGTGATAATTGAAGAATTAAATATGTATCAAGATAATCCTCTAATGTTAATCGAGGATATTTTGGAAAAT
>JAPLVX010000122.1 GCA_026396945.1 Candidatus Falkowiibacteriota bacterium | reverse complement strand
GCCATTAATTTATCACCCACTGAATCGCTGACAACATAATTAAAATATAATAAAGCTAATAACCGGGGGCTATTAGGATATTCAATTAACAAATCATTATAAATTTGACGCGCGCTCATAATATCGCCGTCTAACTCAGCTAAGTTCGCTAAAACCAACTTTTGCCTAGCACTAACTGAACGACTTAAAAATTCTAGCCTTGACCTAATTTCTTCTCGGCTAAGGCCGGCTTGTTTGGCCGACGGCACCAGAATCACCGTATAATAATCGAAGTAAACCAAAGACCAGTCAGGGTCAGCCAAACGAGCCCGCAAAAACTTTCTCGCCCAAGGCGTATTGTCCTGATGGGATAAGTAAATAGTTTGAAATTTATATTTTTCTTTATATTCGCGCCACTTAGCGTCGTTATCCTGCAAGGGCACGTAAACATCGGTAAAAAATTCTCTAGGGTAAGCTTCGGGGCTATTATCAACAAAAACTTTTCCGCCGGGAAGAGCAAATATCAAAAAACTACCTAAATCATAATCATTAAAAATCGGGCCGCTTAAATTATGGGCGGCAAAAAAATTAGCGGAATCTAAAACGCCCGAGCTCAAACCTAAACCAAAATCCTGACGTAAGAAGTAATGATTAATTTTAGAATCTTTAACCAAATAAATAATTAAAATACCCGAAACAATAACCAGCCCTGAGAGACCGAGGGATAATAAACGCCCGCTTGATAAACCGAAATTTATCTTTTTAAACTTATTAAATTTAATAAGCGATAAATTCTGGGCTAGAATCGGGGTAATAAGCAAACTAAATAGGGGTAAATAACGGATAGCGCGCCAAGCTAAGCAACTAACAAAAATACTAAGCATCAAATCACTGAATCTAAATTTTTTTAACCGGTCTTTTTTAAAACGCCAAAAGTAGATAAACCAACTAAGACAGAAAATCAAAAATAAAATCTTGAACCAAATAATATTATGATCGAGAGTCAAGTTCTGTATAAATAAAATACTTTTGTTTTCCGCCACCTCATAGCCATAATTTTTAAAGATTAAAAGCGGATATAATAAACCCTTAATAAAATTGGGGTTAAACAAACAGGCGACAATGCTTAAGCCGCTCAAATAGAAAAATTTTTTATTATCCTTGAAATTAAATTTATGAATTATTAATTCCAAGAACTTAAAAGCGACCAGGGCCAGGCCAATCGCGAAATAAATATGAGTATTAACCCAAACTAAAAATAAAAGCGGTAGCCAAATTAGGCGCCGCCACGACCAATCGGTTCGGTAATTGTCTAAAAAGTAAAAAGTCAGAGCTAAAAACAAATAACTAAACATTTCCGGCCGAATATCGGCCCGCTCGCTTAAAATAATAAGCGTCAGGAGCGTACTTAAGGCAGCTATAAAAAAATGGCTACGTTTTTGGCTGATCCAAAAAAATATCAATACGGTCGCCAGCGCGAGGGAGACATTAAAAACCGTTAAAATCTTAAAACCGCCCAGAAGATAAAGCCCGTAATAAATTAGGCCGGCGAGCCAGTGATGATTAACAAAGGGAAAACCGGGATTGGTGTAGGAATAAAAATTACTAAATAATAAACTCGGGTTTTTAAAAACTAGGGCGCCGTTTTGCAAGTGCCGACCAAGATCGAGTGTACTTAAATCACTAACTCGCCAAAAAATAAGTCCGACCAGACTGGCTAGACTTAAATAAGTTAGAATCTTCAAGATTAGGGTAATTTTATTGTCAGTCCCAAGGAGACTTTTCATAATACCTATATAATAACATTTCTGGGCTAAATAAAAAAATAACCGCGACTGGGGTTATTTTTTACTGAATACTAAATGATATTAAAATCCGATCAAAGAAATTAAATTTACAAGTCTTTAATAAAATCTTTAATCAAAGGTTCCTGGCCCCTATTCCTTAATTTCTTAATATAATTTTTAACATCGGCTGGCTTAGTCTCATCGTTTGTATAAAATGGCAAGATCTCGTCACTAAGGCTAGCGATCTCCTTGATGCAAGCCTCGGGATCACTAATTTCGTAAGTGGAATTATTTTTTACAATCAACCGCTTATCCAATAAATTGCTAATAATGGCCACCCCACAAATATAATAAGGCTCGCCACTGCTAGCTTTTTCACTTGACTTATTTTTTAAATAATCAAGATTGGCTCCAAGCTTAGCTAACAATTGAGCCTTGATATCAATCTCGGTCGGCAATTCACCGCGCTTCATAGCTTCGGCCAAAATTTTCATGCCAATGCTTTCCGCTTTTAATTCTTCTAAAATATCAACTTCAAAACTTTTACCGATTCTTTTAGCCACCTTCTTATCGGTATATTCGATAACGCAGTGCCCGGTCTCATGTAAAACCGTCTCCACCACTGAGGCGCGGGCGTATTGCTCATCGGAAATGTTTTTCCGGTCAAAAACTTTCTCTACTAAAGGTAATTCTTTGGCGATAGCCACTTCAGAAACAGCGTTAGTATGCGATAGAATCTGACTCTCGCCTGATTCGCCTCGAGTCTGCCAATATAGATTCGGCCCAAACGCCCAGGGCTGATAATTTAAATTAACTTTGGGCACAGGGCGACTTTTATCCAAGCCAACGTCGTAGACACTAAGCATCTCTTGGGCTATTTGCGTAAATTTATTAAGACCTTGCTCTTGCTGTTTGGTCTCTTTAGTTTTTAAACCCAAGCGAATTTCAGCGTCAATTTTTCCCGCTTCGCCAGCAACTGACGTACAGCCCTGAGGAATAATCATAAGCGGGCAATCTGAATCATAAACACTTTTAGCAATATCGTACAAATCCTCCCACTCTTTATCGAGAATTTCCGGCGTAATTACTTTTGAACCGTAAACATTGGCCGTTTTTTCTAATAAAGATCCATAGGCTTCATAATAAGCGGGCAATTTTTTCTCTTGAACATCATTTTTTACTCGGGCCGACAAAGACAAGAGGCGCGATTCTATCTTATCCCATTCATAAGGAAAAATATCGGAATAAGTCTTAATATCAAGATCTTTATTCTCGGAACCTTTAACGCTCACATTTTTATCCTCGGGGTTGGCGGCGTCAATTTTTTCAATATCAGACTTTTTATATAAATCATACAAATATTGAGCACCATCCTCTTGGCTTAGCTTTGATTCCGATG
>JAPLVX010000084.1:6436-8499 GCA_026396945.1 Candidatus Falkowiibacteriota bacterium | reverse complement strand
CCGATACCGTAAATAAAAAGTTTTCGCTGTAACCAACGGATAAAAGCATGAGCGAGGCTGACATAAATAATCGTAAATAGGTAGCCCGCTAAAACAATAAAACGGGAATCAAATAATTCCCGGCGAAAGAAAATCAAAATAACCACTAGGGCCAAGCCGGTAGAAACAGCTAAAAAAATCCGGGCTAACTCTTGAGCCAATTTACGCGCGCTCTTAATCCGATAAAGACCGGAGCCAATAAAAATTACCAGCCATAAGATCGCAATTATTAAGAGTGATTTAAAGAAAGTCGGAAAAGGCAGATTGAAAATAATTGGTCGAATGCCGGTGGAAAGATCAGAAAAACGCAAATAGTAAGCGGAGAGGCCGGCTAGAATTATCATCACAAAATCAACCGGAATAAACAAAAAGGAAAAAAATAATTCAGTTTTTTTCATATGCTAATTAATTATAAATATGGTTACCAGGGCAAGCGATAAGCCGGATTCTGTCGTTGAGTGATCATTTATCTAGCCGACCCATTACTAAGCCGGTCAGGCGAGCCACTTTTCTTGGATAAATCCAAGTTTGCTCTTGCTTCAGGTAGGGTTTACCGCGAACACGGCGTCACCGCCGGTCGAAGCCGATAGCTTACGCCTCGGCAACTTTTCACCTTTTAACGCCTTTATCAAAGGTTACCCACTACCATTTGCGAAGTCCGGACTTTCCTCTCTGTTTCTAAAAAACAGAGCGATCACCTGCCTGCCCTAATAACGCTTTTATAGTACAAGGAAAGGGCTAAAAAATCAAGAGTTCAATAATATTAAGCTAATATTAGATATATTAATTATCATTGACAAAATAATATAAAGATTATAAGATAAATAAACAAAATAATGTCTAAATTATTCATCGCACCTTATAAAACTTAAAATAAATCTTCTAAAATAAACGAAAATGAAAGAAAAACGAAAACAATGGCAAGAGTTGATTCTGCGTTGCCTCGCTATCCTGATTATCCTGGCAATCCCTATCTTCGTGATAATGCTAAAAAAGATGGGCGATTATTCAGTCTCCGCCAGAAACAACCGCTGGATGTTGGTGATTCTAGTCTTAGTGATAATTATTGTTGGCCGCTATATCTTAAAAAATATTCGCTGGCTGGCAAAGCATCACCAAAACGCGGATTACTTAAGCCCGATAATACCCGGCGGATTTAAAGGCTTCCACCGCAAAAACCTGGATGAAGTTATTGAGATGCTTGATGCGGCCTATAATAATTACTATAAAAACGCGGTAATTTATAGCGTCAAAAAAGTAGTACTATGGCGACAGAAAACTCCTAAGCAAGGGCCCCGTAGTCCTAAAGTTATTACCGTTAATATGCTAAATGCCAACGACAGCTATGAAAAAGTAAGACTAAGGCATGTTACTTTAGCGGTTGAAGTTAAATATCAACTAGCCGGGCAAAACAACCCTAAGACTGATTATTATTACTACTTTAACGGCAATCTATTTGTTAGTAGCAAAAAAAGCGAATTCTTGCTACCGGCCGGCTGGGAAATAAAGGATGATATTTTAAAACAACTAGCCGAAGAAGATTTGCTACGACAAGAAGCGGAAACCGAGTTTCAAAACGGATTAAGCCAAGATGAGCTCTCAATGCTCAGAATCGGAGAAATCATCCCCCGTTTTAAAACTTGAAAGACTCGGCGCTAAAACAGCCAGCGCTTGAATACCAAAACGCCCTGATCGAAAATATGTAAAAACATAATTCGGTCAGGGCTTTTTAAAAGCTCCTATAATTTTGGCAAAATCTACTGCGCTTCATAAATATTTTTTACCTCAAGCGCGCTTAAAGTTCCTCGCCAAATGCCCAGCTCATCAATATCATAACTATAATTCTCATCGATTAACTCTATTTTGTTAATTGGTTCACCCGGCTGAATCCAAATATAAGGCCGCGACATTCTAAGCAGGCCATCAACATAAAAATTCAATAAATAATCACGCGCGCTATAAGTTAAAGCTAAATGATGCCAGGCGTCATCATAAGGAATAATTCTGTTGATTCCCTCCTCCAC
>JAPLVX010000084.1:0-6428 GCA_026396945.1 Candidatus Falkowiibacteriota bacterium | reverse complement strand
AGTGTCATGATTGAGCGCCAGGCGCAGGCGACCTTCGTTCGGATGCGCTCGGTTGCGCCACCAAAAAGTTACCGATAAATCTGAGCCGCTGATTTCATTTAAAGCCCCGCTAATTAGTAATTGCTGTTGATCTTGAAAAATATAAGCGCCGACCTTACCGTTGCTATACCAAGGATTATAGGCAATGTTTAAATTATTAGAGTTTATAGAATCATGAATAATACTACCGGAATTTTCATCAAAGCCATAAAAATTCGTTAAGACCGCCGGGGCTAAGGGCGCCAAGGGCGTGACTGGTTTAAAGGGTAAGTTCGCGTCCTTAATAATTTTTATTTCCGCCGGACTTAAGGCGCGGTTCCAAATTCCTAGTTCATCCAGCGCGACATAATCGTTACTACCGCCAAACTGGAAAAACTTAAAAGTCGGCAAAGCCGTGTCAATATTTTTCTTATAAACTTCCTCGCCATCATTATAAAGCGCCCAATAGCCAGCCGCCTGGTTAGCCACTAAGGTTAATTCGTGCCAATTATTATCCGGGTACCAATTATGGTCATAGTTACGCCAGGCGATATTAGGCAAGCCGGAAATTTGGCTATAGGTCTCGAGACTTATCTCCAAATCTTCATTACTATTTTCATTAGTTAAGCGCCAGTAAAAACGGGGAAAGGCGCCAAGCGATTTATAAAATAAATTAATCGAAAAGTTGCCACCCGTTAGAATCGGGTTCAAGCCAAATTTTTCCTGTGGATAATTAAAATAAAGTATCCGCGCGCAACCCCATTTGCCAACGGCAAAAGATTCGCCGTCTTGATAGCACTCATCAAAATGATCAACATAATTTAAACCGACTGACTCTAAACCATAATCAGTCAAATTGTTAGTCGAAGTTGCGCTGGTCGTCGCCGAATTTTCCAAGTGGCCAGAAGCGGGCAAAAGCAACCAATCAAATTGATTATTATCGCTGTCATAAACTAAATCTAAAAAATTATGTTCGCCGCCCTCAAGCATCAGCACTGGGGTCGAGGTTGCTAAAGCTTTACGGCTCAAATAATAATTATCAATTAAAGCTGGGGCCGGGCCGCCGCCTTCATAATAAGTCGCTTCGCCAAAGCCAAGATAATCCTTAATATTCGGATCGGAATTGGAACTAATGGCATCATCACCTAAATATAAAGTATAGCCGGATTGAAGCCAGGAAAATTCGTTCCGACCAGAGATAGCTTGCGCTTGATTTTGTAATTCTGCGCTGGCGTCCGAGCGAGTAATTAAATAACGACCATAAGGCGGGATAACCGTGGTTTTAAAAATACCATCAGCGAGCTCACCGAAACGCAACATAATCGAGGGGTCGGCGGCAGTTTTAGATCTTTCTAAGCGATAATTATTTAAGGCCAAATCAAAGGCGACTGGATAGGGGTTAAATAATTCGACCCAATCATCGTCGCCAGCCTCACCAACGCGACTAATAACTAAATGTCCCGGAGCTAAAATCAAAGCGGGATCAATACTGGCGAGATCAAGGGCGCCCGTTGAACTAGCGGTCGTCGTGGCGGCGTTAGAAGCCATGCTAGAGGCGTTGGAAGTATTATCGGACGCATTGGGATCACTAGTGGTCGCAATCACGTAATTACTCGCCGGCTTAACATAAGCGACGACGGCGCTGGTCGCTGTAACAGTTGACTTAATAACTTTAGTTTGAACCGCGGCTTGGACGACCGGCGCTTTAGGTTGGGTGGTTTTTGCGGTCGCGGTCGTAACGCTAGGCTTAGTTAAACTAGAAACAGCTTTTTTAAGACTAGTCGCGGTCGAGCTAGAAGTTTTGACACTAGTTGTCGGGCTTGAGGTTTTGGCACTAGTTTTTGGGATACTAACCGAAGAAATAGCCTTAGTTGTGTTAGCGCTGGGAATTTTGCTAGTAGTGCTAGAGGTCTTGGTATTGGCGTTAGAAACTTTAGCAGAACTTGAGGTTGAACTCGTTTTTTTAGGGGTCGGAATAATTTCTAATAAATCGGGAGTTTGGTTTACCGGATCGCTTATATTATCACTCGACTTATCACTCGGCGAAATAGTTGAGGTGACTGTTTTATTATCAACTTCTAAAGAGGGCGGTTCGGGACTGGTCGCTTCAGCTAATATTTTCTCTTCTGAGCTGGAAAGTGGGAAAATAGCGCGCACAATTCTTTTAAGCGAAGAAATCGGATTATTAATCAAGCTCCATTTTAAAACTAAAGGCCAGACAGATACCTGGCCGCGAATTCCTTCATCCGGAAAACTGCTGCTAATTTCAATATCCAGCGGGACCTCTTTTAAGCTTGGCTGAACAAATTGCGTATAAGGCAAAAAAATATAGCGCTCGTTATTATATTCTAGACCGGCGGCATAACCAATTAATTCCGGCAGGGGTACAAGCATATCAGTTTGACGATTGATTTTAGAAAATTCACGTTGCATAGAAAAACAATCACCTCGAGAATTATAAAAACTATAATTGTCATAGCCATCGGGCGTGATATCAACTCCATAATAATCAGGATTATATTCCAAAGCGCCTAAATTGTCCGGATTAGGAATATTGGCGCTTTCATAAACTTTTTCCGTTACGCCAACGCAAGTCCAGTCGCCATTGTTCGGCCCCTTCTGGGTTTTAAAATCTAAATCATAGGCCAAATTATCCGCAGCCAGCTTTTTGGCGATTAAAGCGGCCGTGGCCGCTTGAGTCGGCGTCGCCTTACGAGGAAATTTCGCCCCGATAAATTGCTCGCCCTGCGCTGAATTAACAAAGTACTTGGCCGGATTCTTGACCACGCCGTCGCCCAAAGCCTCCACCACATAATCAACTCCGTTTTCTTGGCCCACATAAATCCCCACATGGCCGGAATAAATATGCTTGATTATTCCCTTTTCCGCAACAATTAAATCTTTACTATTATAGCCATACATTTGACCGCCATCGGAAGTCCGATATAAAAGCGTACCAATCGGCAAAGCGCGAGCGGCCTGAAATGGAGAAAAAATAAGAAAAAATCCCAATAAAAAACCGTGGCTAAAATTATTTATTAATTTCCGATTAAATTTTATTGGCGGCATATTTTTATAAATAAAATAATTTATAGTTATTAAAATAGTGTTTCAATCAGCTGGTTTTTTTAATTACTAAGCAAACGTCTTAATTCTCGTTTATAGGCTAATTTAATTTTCGGGTCGCTTAACTGCTCGTTAATTCTTTCTCTTAGCCCGGGCAAATTACTCTTAAGAGCCGGGTTAATCAGAGCTTCGTATTCCAGGCGTTTAACCAAACAAGCTTCATGACAAGGACTAGTCCGATTAAAAGAGATTTCTAGATCGCATCATTAACCCCAACAAAAACAAAGAAACAAGCAACAGTAAAATTAGGCGCCACTGGTTTTTAAGGATTCTTTTAAATTGCATAAAAAATGAAATTATTAAATTAGAAATTCGAGAGGGATTAATTCGCCCGCGATCGAATCAAAATCGACTCGGCCGCGGGCGCTAAATATAATCACTTGTAGCCTAACATAAGTGCCTACAAGCCAAGGAAAAATTTTCCTAAAAAATAAATAAATATGATTTTAAGATAAATCCTTGTCTTTATGAACATATTTTTCTAAAACAAAAAAACCAACCGCGGGGTTGGTTTTTTAATGAAATCTATTTAAAACAATTATTTACTGAGTCGATTGGCCAGAGGTCGATTGGCCGAGAGATGACTGATTAAGTTGATCCAGTTGCTGGTTAATCTTTTCTAGTCTGACCGAATCTTTAGTGGCCGTATAATGCTTTTTCCAAACCCCTAAGGCGTCAGCCGGGAAAGAAAAAGAACCGTCTTTATCTAAGCAGGCATCAATATAAGGATAGCTACTATTTTCGTCTTTTAATAAAAAGTAAATTAGACTTAGCTGGCAATAACCGTCCGGATAATCCGAGTTTAAACTAATCCCATATTTCATTGATTCAATCGCCTGGTCGGCGTCGCCGCGCACTAAAAATAAATGGGCTTTAATAAAATAAAGAGGGAGACGACGCGGGCTGGCTTTAATGGAAGTATCGATCGCCTGGAGCGACAAAGTAGAATAATAATTGAAAGTCGCCTGGTCTTGTTGATGGTTGAAGCGGGCGGCCAGATCAGCAACCTGAGCCAACTGTAACTGATCTAAACTATCGTTAGGATTATAGCTTAAATTACGCTCGGCTAAACTAATCACATAATCCAAAAAATCTTTGGCTTCAACCGGCATCATATAAGCTAAAATATTAGGATTATTAGTAACTAAAGTAATAAAAGTAAAACGCGCATCGCGATCCATCGGCGTGTTAGCGCTAAAAGCTTCCTTATAACCGGCTACACCGTTTATCACATCGCCAGATAAAATCGTCGAGTAACTGTTAATTGTCTTAACAAACATCTGCCAGGGACGAATATTAAAAGTATAAGTAAAAATACTAATAATAATTAGGCTGAGAGCCAAGCTTATATATTCGGTTTTCGGTTTTAGGGCCGAGGTAGCTTCAATCGTGGCCGGAACTTCTTTGGTATTAAAAAGCCAATTAGCATAGGCGAGAATTATCATCAGACCAATATAGGTCACTAAAGAATCGAAGACGGCCAAATTCTGGATGAAGTAAGCGGCGACCAGGGCGATGAGGATAAAGATTTCCGCTAGCTTAACCCCCGCCTCCTCTTCACCGGCGCGGTATTTTTTAAGCAATGGCTTAGCAAAAATAAATAAATAATAAAATAGGGCGACAAAAATACTTAAATAAGCTAAAAGTCCTAAGGCCCCGGTGGTCGAAGCGATATCAATTAAATTATTATGCGCCCGGTCAAAATAAGTTTCCGTGCGGCTATAATTAAAAAATTTAGGATCAAATTGGCGATCAAAGATAGTCGCATAATTGCCGTAACCAACCCCTAAAATTGGGTGATATTTAAAGTCTCGAGCGGCTCCCTTCCAGGAAATCAGACGAGTTTGGAAAGTCGCTTTATTGACCGTTAAGTTATATAAGAATTTATTGGATTTAAACCAGGCCGCGCTTGATTGGGAAAAAAGAAAAATAGTGGCGATGATTAAAACCACTAAAACTCCCAAGCTACTATATTTAATTTTCCGATTTCGATTAAAAAACCCGAACAGGAACAAAAATAATAAAATACTGGTTCCTAAACCAATGATAGCGCCCGAAGTGTCGGCGCGGCGAAATTCCAAAAGCATAATCGCTACTGGTAAAAGATAAAGCCAGCGCAGCCATTTCTTATTTTCTTTCAAGAATAAAAGAGCGCTAAAGAAAAGATTAAAGATCAGATAACCGCTGACATAAGCGGTATTGCCGATCGTACCATAGTTCAGGGCACTTCTTAAACCCAAATAACTTTCCAAAGAAGCGATGAGAATCGAGGCGAGAAATAATAATTTCCAATCTTTCCAGGTCCGAAAAACAGTGATGATGATAAAGTATAGAATAAGAAAATGCAATAAATGAAAGATGCCTAACATTCTTTCGGCGTCCCCCCAAAAACTTAAATTAAAATCAACCGTCACGAGTAGAGATATTAAAATCGCGACGAAATAAGCCACCAGGCCCCAAGTGATATAAGATTTTTTCGGCCGATAAGCGGGAAATTTAGCTAAAAAAAGCAAATAAAAAACCAAAAGAAATTCGGTCAGAATATTAAAAACTAATTGCTTAGAAGTTATGTAAGGAAATAGCAAATTATTGAAAACTAAAAATACGGTTAAAAGTGATAGCAAAACCCCCAGGCGCAGAATAATTAAATATACTTTGGCTTTCATAAAATTAACTTATTAAAAATAAAGGCTTAATTATAGACAAGATTTAGATTCTTATGATAATTATTATAGCAAATTCTAAGAAAAATGGATAATTTAGCAAAAAACCGGGGTAAACCGGTTTTAAAGAATTTGGATTAGTTCTGATAAATAAAAAAGGCTTGGCTAAATTAAAATAAAATATTAGCCCTAAACTAAAAGAGCCCGCTTTGTCGGTAAAACAAAGGGGCTCTTTTATTATTCGCTCAAGGAGCGAACGACGATTTATGAAGAAAATCGAGAAAACTTATCTTAACTGATTACGGTTTTACTAATGAACCACCGTTTAGAGTACCGCGGAAATTTATATCACCAGTAGCGAAAGCACCGGCGCCATTAATACCCCATTTAAAGTTATTAGCAGAGCTATCACTCAAAGAAATTTGAATGGTGTTGCCCTGAGCAGATAACTCAGTGGTATCAACATAAACATCAACGTACTCGGTAGAATTAGAACCGATGACCAAAGGATTAGTAGCAAAGCCGCAAGTATAAGAGGCGGTAGTACCTAAGTTAAAGACAGCGGTAGTACATAGAGTTGTACTATTTTTATCTTTAACAGTTATAGTATCATCAGCCGCC
>JAPLVX010000053.1:4060-7433 GCA_026396945.1 Candidatus Falkowiibacteriota bacterium | reverse complement strand
GTTATATGCTATAATATAGGCATAGTAGAAATTAAGTACATATAACAATACAAATCTTACAAACACTGCCGCCATGAAAAAAAGACAGAATTTCAGAATTTTCCAGATTTTTATCTTGACCGCCATCCTCTCCTTTGCCATTCTTGGCAGCTCCTGTTCTTCCACAAGCCACGGCTTTAATTACCGTGCCCACACCGCCAAACAAAACAAACACAAAGGCAAAGCTCAGTGCAAAGCCATGAGCGCCAACAGCAGTTGGTTGAACAGTACCTGGGGAAGAATCTCCGGACAACATTAAGAATTGGCTTCAGCCCTTTTACAAAAGAGATCCACCTGGATCTTTTTTGCTTTTATCTGCAAGACAAGCGACTCCGACAAATACTATCTACCGACCCAAAGACTATTCCTCCAGCTACCAAAAACCCTGACTCGCTCAGGGTTATTTTTTATAAAAATTATATTTTGATTAAACTCGCGTCCGCCGCATAATCTCCGCTTCAACCACCCGCCGATCCTGCCCGTATTTAATCCGGCTCAAAGCTTTTATTTTATCAGCCAAGCCGTCCCGCTTGACTCCGAGTAAGGGCCAAATAGTTTTTAAAGAAAAGGGCCGGGCGGCGGAGTTGTCTACCAATAATTTGATATAAGCAGTTCCCTTATCAACATTAATTAAATCAAACTCATTAAAAACCGGGGCGAATTCTTTAACCAAGAATTCGGCGTCCTCAACCCCAATCTTAAAAGAAATCATCGTGCCGACGTTACCGAAAACCGCGTCTTTTATTTCTGTATTATTATTCTTAGTGAGTTGTCCAATATACTGGTGCGCCATGATTAAATTCAAAGCATATTTGCGGGCTTCCGATAATATTTGGCAAATAGAATTAGTGGTAAAATTTTGAAACTCATCAATATACAAATAAAAGTCCTTGCGCGCTTCTTTGGCTAAGTCGGTCCGAGATAAAGCGGCCATTAAAATTTTACCAACGATAATCATGCCTAAAAGATAGGCATTCATTTCGCCGACGACGCCTTTAGGCAAATTAACTAGTAGTATTTTTTGCCGGTCCATTAAGTCGCGAACGTTAAAAGAACTGTTCTGCTGACCGATAATCGGCCGCATCATATCATTAGAAATAAAGCTGGTTAATTTAGAAGTAATATAAGGCACGATATTAGCCAGCGCCGCTTCCCCGCCCGCTTTCTCGGCTTCTTTGCGCCAAAAATCAACGACGGTTATATCCTTACATTTACTTAATTTCATTTTTCGAAAATTTTCATCCGCTAAAACTTTCGGTACCTCCATCAAAGTCGAACCGCTCTCCGGGTCAGACATAATTAAAAGCAACGCGTTTCTCATATACTGCTCAAACATCGGGCCACCAGTACTCTTTAAATCATATAACTTATCAAAAATACCGATCAACTCATTAATAACGAAAGATTTTTGTTCCGGATATTTAGGGTCAAACTCTAATAAATTTAGAGCTAAGGGCCGTTCGGTATCGCCGGGAGAAAAAATAACTACATCCTCGGCCCGTTCAATCGGGATGCGATCTAAGATGTCCGTAATTAAATCACCGTTCGGATCCATCACGCAGACCCCTTCGCCGTTTTGAATATCCTGAATGGCCATATTGCAAAGTAAAACTGATTTACCCACACCGGACTTACCAATAATATAAGTATGACGACGACGGTCTTCTCGTTTGATTCGAATATCTTTGGTCTCGCCCCGAAAAACATTCTCGCCTAAGGTTATGCCTTCGTCCGGTAAATCAGTCGGGGCGGGCGCATTTTTGGCGGTTAACCAAACAATATTCGGGGTCTCGGTATTTTTCAAAGGAAAATGGAAAATACTAGTTAGCTCTTCGGTATTAAGTAAAAAACTAATATTTTCGTTAAAACGACGATAAATAAAATCATTAATAATATTTACCGGCCGACTCTTATAAACCCGGGAAAAATTATTACCGTAACTGTAATTATTAAACTCGCTGAAAACACTGGCCAAATTATCCAAGTAGAAATTAGCCTGCTCTTTGGTTTTGGCGGAGGCAATTACTCGGACATTAACATCTAAACCGGCCTTCTGATTTTTTTCTTCAATATTTTTCAACATCTCTTCTTCGAATGCCGTTAAACGTCCTTGATTAGGATTATTTTGCTCGGAATTTTTTTGTTTTTTGAATAAAATAAATCCAAGATGGCGAAATACTATTTCAAGGCTCTTAGGCCGTCACGGACCGAACCCTTTTTATGAATACGGGTTGATACTTTTTTTACCATTTTATGCCAAGAACCTTTAGCACTGCGGACGGAATACTGAATGGCCACGCTTTCATCGCGATCTAATTTAGACAAAATATTATCAGGCAAATCCAAAGAACCATCTTTGCGAATAGCATGAAAGGATTTTTGGTTTTAAGATAACCGGCGGCGACTTGAGCCAGGGGGCTAAAAGCATTATAATCATCAACTTCTTCAATTACGGCTTCAGGGTAATGAGCGTTTATTTGTTTTTCTAGATATAAAGCTTGGGCGACTGGCGCCACTACATAAAAATAAATCTTGCCGTGCTCGGCCACAATTTCAAAACAAAAATGATCACTTCGACCAAGCAGCCAGGACATAAAACCGCGCTCGGCGCGTAAGCCGCCGATACTGGAAAAAATGGTTTCGCCTTTGGCAATTTCTTCTTTTAATTGTTGGAGAGAAGTTTCTTTACCGCCATCTTCGGGTTTTTCTTTAGGCAGGCGGATGCTAAATATTTTATGATTAAAATGACGACGATCAAAGCCAAGAGCCTTAATTAAATAACGCGCCAAAATTAAAGCGATAAAAATAAAAACTCCAAAACCGCTAATAAGCAGCAACCAAATATAATTTATGGGGTTAGTTGTCAGAACGCTCACCGCCTCCATGTTAATAAGATTTTATTTTTTTAAACGCATTATGCGATCAGTTTTTATTTTAGCCTCTTGCTCTAAGAAAAAACGATTAACGCCGGGCAAAGTAGCCAGCCAACGTCTAATTAAATCAACAATTTTCTTCACCTTGACCTTAGCCCCTTCCAGTAGTTTATTGATTTTAGCGACGGTGGCTTCGCCGCTAAGTTTAAATTTTTGTTGCTCGGCCGGTGGTAAATTAATAAAAATATCCTCCAAGCCGTCAGCGAGAATTTTATCAATTTCGGCCGCT
Source organism: Candidatus Falkowiibacteriota bacterium (assembly GCA_026396945.1). Lineage (GTDB taxonomy): Bacteria > Patescibacteriota > Patescibacteriia > Patescibacteriales > UBA12465 > JAPLVX01. The sequence continues at coordinate 4,232 of JAPLVX010000053.1, read as the reverse complement.
CGTTGTTGGCTGATTGAATTAACGTTCGTCTTGGTAACAATATTGGTAGCGATCACCGGGCTAACCTTAATGTCTTTGGAGTTAGCTAGGGGTTCGGCCGGTTTTTTTGGCGTCTCAGCGATCTTTTCCGGGCTAAGCGGCTTTTCTGGATGCAAAGCTGAGTGCGAAATTT
>JAPLVX010000053.1:0-4010 GCA_026396945.1 Candidatus Falkowiibacteriota bacterium | reverse complement strand
AGGGCGAAATTTTTGGTTCTAATTTTTCTACATTTAGCTGTTCGGCCATATTAATTAAAATTAACTAACCGAGATTGCTTCCACCGGACAATTAGCGGCGGCTTTTTTCGCGCAGTCAATATTCTTTTGATCGAATACCTCTGACTTGCCGTCATCATTCATCCGGAAAACATCGGGGCAAGTATTAGCACATAAGCCACAACCAATACATAAATCTTGATCAACTATTATCATATGAGTTAAATAATTTAAATTAAATATTTTTTATATTCTGATTAAAATATGTTTTTATTATAACACGGACAAATCTTTTAGTAATCTCTTAATTTTTCCAAACCTTTTAATTTGCGAATCTTTTCTAAAGCCTTGGATTCAATTTGTCTAATCCGTTCCCGGGTGACCTCAAACTCTTGCCCGACCTCTTCTAGGGTATGAGCCACCCCATCGATTAGACCAAAACGCATTTCTAATATTTTTTGTTCGCGCGGTGATAAATTGGCCACCATTTCCTTCACATAATCTTTTAATAATTGCAAAGCGGCGGCTCGATCTGGGGTCACATTTTTGATATCTTCAATAAAGTCCTCAAGGGTAGAATCCTCTTCATCGTCGCCGATGGTTGTTTCTAGGGAAATGGTATCTTGAGAAATTTTAATGATGTATCTAACTTTATCAATATCCTCCCCCATTTCTGAGGCGATTTCTTCGGCGATTAAGGTTCTCTGTACCTGTTGAAATTTATTAATTGTTTCAACCATGTGAACGGGAATGCGAATGGTCCGCGACTGATCGGCTAGGGCGCGGGTAATCGCTTGCCTAATCCACCAAGTGGCATAGGTGGAAAATTTATAACCCTTACGATATTCAAATTTTTCGACCGCACGGAATAAACCGATATTCCCTTCTTGAATCAAATCTAATAAACCCAGGCCTTTGGCCCCGGCAAATTTTTTAGCAATTGAGACCACTAATCTTAAATTGGCTTCAATAATTTTTTTCTCCGCCTCTTTAGGATAGTAATGGGACTTTCCCAATTTCCTTTAAATACATCTCAATCGAATCGGCGTTTAATTTAGACAGATCAATATTAATTGGACTGGGCAATTTACTGCCCGTTTCTTTTTGATTCTCATTGACATCCAAAACCCGGCCGGAGTCTTCAATAATTCTAATACCATTTTTCTGTAAATCACCTAAAAAAATATCATAATCATTTAAATATTCCTCAACTTCTGGAAATAAATATAAAAGTTCGGTTTCTGTAACAAAACCGCGCATGCGCCCCTTGGTAATTAATTTATGCAATTTCTCTGGATCCGGTAAAACAATCGCGCGCGGGCTAGCCTCTTTTTTGAAAGGAATTAATTTCGGCTTCCGGCGGTCAGGCCCTTTTTTAGCCGCAATTTTGCGCTTCGGTTTGTTCTTGACACTCGCCTTATTCTTAAACTTCTTTGGCGGGATAACTTTTTTAAGCCTTGGCTTTTTAGTTTTATTTTGTTTTTTAATCATAATTAGCGATTTGAATTTGCCTCAGCTTATCATTTAGTATTTTTAAATCGGACATTAAAACGCCGACCCGATCTTTATTACCGTCAGGCTCGGCTTGAGCTAATTCTTTTTCAATTACTTTTATTTCCGCCTGCCAATACGATTTTTTTAAATCAATAATAATCTTAATAATTTCGTTTTTTATATTAGCGGGCGTATAATCATAGAAATCCTTATCCCCCAAAAGACTGATTTTATCGAGCAGCGGACCCAAAGATTCGTCTTGATTCATTAAGTATTCTCGAAACGACTGGTAATCTAAAACCGTAGTTTTATTATAATAAATTATCAGGTTCCTGTAAAACAATTGATAGGGTTCACCGACCAGATAGTCGGGGTCTAAATTATTTAAACTATATTCTAAAAAATCGGGAAATTTTAAAAGCAGAGACAGAAACAATTCGGACATTCGCTCCTCGCGGCTCAGGCTGGCCTGGGGCAGATTAACTAAGGGAGTTTCCTTAGAAGAACCGGGTTGAACCTTAGCTAGGGCGTTTTTAACGGTTTCTCTTAATATATTCTCGGGCACGTCGGCGGCGGCGCTAATGGTCTTAAGCCAAAAATCCTCCTCAATCTTATTGGCCAACTTCGCAATCATATTAAGCAATTTAGCGACGGCTAATTTTCTCTCGGCAATTTTAGTAAAATCAAATTCTTTTTTTATTTGATTAAAATAATATTCCATCATCGTCGGGGCATCGGTTAAGGCAGTTTTGAAGTCGGCCGGGTTATTGCGCAAACATTCATCCGGATCTTTCCCGTTCGGTAAAATAATCACTTTAATATTGAAATCTTGGGTCATCGCTTCTTTTAAGCCGCGATCGGCGGCCATTTGGCCAGCCTTATCCATATCAAAGGCTAAGGCAATATTGCTTGTAAATCGCTTAATTAATTTTAATTGGGCCGAACTCAAAGCGGTTCCCGAGCTCGCCACCACATTAGAGAAGCCGTGTTGGTGAGCGGAAATGGCATCCATCTGGCCCTCAACTATAATCGCCAAATTTTCTTTCTTGATGTTTTTCTTGGCTCGATTTAAAGCGAATAAAACCTGACTCTTATCATAAACCTCTGTTTGCGGACTATTTATATATTTACCTAATTTCTCGCTGGCTTCTTTAAGCGGATTAACGCGAGCGGTAAAAGCAATAATATTATTATTTATATCCCAAATTGGAAACATAATCCGATCCCGAAAACGTTCATAATATTGGCCACTTTCATTTTTTAAGGCCAAGCCGGCCAAAAAAATTTCTTCCGGAGTATACTTCTTGCCTAATTTTGGCCTCGTCCCTAAAAAATCGATTAGACCACGCGTTTCCGGGCTATAACCGAGCTGCCAATCTTTAATTGTTTCTTCGCTTAAACCCCGGGCTAATAAATATTCCCGGCATTCTAAACCTTTAGAATTTTGACCTAATTGATGAGTGAAATATTTACCAGCTAAATCAAGGATATCCAGTAAACGATTACGTTGGGAATAATTATTGCTATCTTCATAGCGTAAAGTTATACCGGCTTTAGGGGCAAGCAACCTTAGGGTTTCCCCGAAGCCCAGGTTTTCCATCTCCATGACAAAAGAAAGGACATCCCCGCCTCGACCGCAACCGAAACAATGCCAGATTTGTTTTTCCGGAGAGATTACAAAAGACGGGGTCTTTTCGTGATGAAAAGGACATAAAGCTTGAAAATTAGCGCCCACCGCCTTAACGGTAATATATTCTCGGATGAGTTCAACGATATCGAGGCGCGCTTTAATGTCTTCAACTTGACTCATAAAAAATTAATCCTCCTTGATTATTTTTAAGCAAATAAATCTTCATTTAAATATTCTTTCAAACGAGCGAGCTCGATTTCCAAGAGCTCACCCTCATACTCGCCGCTGTGGCGATTAAAACCCTCGTAGCTAGCCTTTTTTTGATCTAGGTGCAAATTAAAGCTGATCTCTTCGCCGCTCATGGTAAAATATAAATGTAGCCGCGGATAAAACCCAGAGCCGAGACGTCGGGCAAAACTCTCACCCCCGTCACGATTATTTATTAAGGCGTAGCCGGCGCGGCGCAACCATTGGGCTGGAGCCAAGCCACCGAGTTGATTTTTTTTAACAATTAATTTCATTTTTTCTTAAAAATTATGAATTTATAAACCACGAAATTAATAATCCCCAAAAATAAATTAACGATTAATTGCGCCAATAAATACCAAACGCCCAAACTATTTACCAAGACATGCATGGAGGCGCCGTTAATATTCAAACCGATAAAGGCAGTTAAAATATAGAGGCCCAATTGATGGGCTAAACGAGCCTGATTATTATTTCTAAAAGTCCAGAATTTCTGCAAAGTAAAACTAATTAAAAAAGATAAAACGAAAGCGACGCTGGTAGAAAACACTAGCTCCAATTTGAACAAACCATGCAATACGAACAGAGCGACCAAATCGGTACCGCCGGAAAAACAACCAGC
>JAPLVX010000040.1 GCA_026396945.1 Candidatus Falkowiibacteriota bacterium | reverse complement strand
GTCAATTAAAAATTTAGTCCAAATAGATAATTTTTCCGCCCCGGAATTAGAAACCTGGGCTAATAAAATCTCCCGATTGCTTTTTAACCAAGCCGTGTCGGGATTGACATATTTCAAATTATTAAGTGTTTTTAGCAATTCCTTTTCTGTCATACATGATAGTATACGAATCTTAGAACTTTTTGTTACAGCTGGTTGAGGACTCATAAAAACTGTCGAGAGCTTATAAAAACTTTAGGAATAATTGCCGTTTATCTTGGACTGTTTATGCTAGGATTTCGGCAGTGGGTCCGGTAGCGGTGCGAACTCGTATTTGACATTCGAGTTTCCGGGGCTCGATCCCCCGCGGATCCACCTGAGGGCTTTACTTTTTTTTATTTTGTGCTATAATAAAAAAGTCAAATACGAGTACTTCGTTCTGCTATGAAACTCCAAAAATCATCTCTTCTGAGGTGATTTTTTGTATAAAAAGCCAATTTTTACTCATTATTTTTAACTTTTTTCTTTTCCTCCTCCTCAACTAGTTCCCTCAAAGCATTTAAAGCTCGATGTAACAAAACTCGGACATTTCCCTTAGACTTACCGGTTATTTCAGCGATTTCACTCAACTCTAAATCATTCACGAATTTTAAGACAATCACCTCTCGATATTCGTCTTTTAAAAATGGCAATTGACGGTTAATTAGCTCTAAATTAGCTTTATTTTCTATATTTTTAGCCAAATCTTGCCCTTCATCAACAATTTCAATCGGATGCTCCTCGTCATCTAACGAGGCTTCAATTTTAAGACCATTCTCTCGGTAATAATCAACAATCGCATTCCGGGCAATTTTATATAATAATGCCCGTAAAGTTTTACTGCTTTCTAAGCTACCCGCCTGAATAAAGTTCCAGGTCTTTAAAAAGATCATGGAAGTTAAATCATTAGCTTCTTCACGGCGGCCGATCTTGAAATAAACAAAGCGGTGGATATCTTTAACGTAGGCATCATAAACCGCAATAAAGGCTTGCCGGTCTTTATTTTTTAACTGGTCTAAAGTTTTTTCATCTTTAAATTTTTTGACTAGATTAACCGTCATATTGATAAACGAAAAAACCAGGGTTATATCCCCTGCCCGATCATAATTTATACGCAATTTTCCTTGGTTTTATTTTAACATAGGAGAAAATAAAAAACAATAATCATTATAATTTATGAAGCGAGTTTGGATTATAATATGAGAATAAATTAAATCTGTTCTAGTTTGTTTAAATCGATGATTAATTATAGATCAAGCTGAGCTAAAGATTAAGCATTTGGACCAGAAATTAGGGACAAACTTTAAACAAGGATTAGCGCGCCTAGGCTTGACTTTATTCTAACTTATTATATGATAAAGGTAACTTAAGTCCAAACAAAACTGGACTTATATGGTAAGCGCTACTTTAAGTTACTGGCTTTATCTAATATTGACGGATATTTTATTTCCTTTTACTTCTAAATACTTTACAAAATTGTATTTATATATTATTTCCCGGTTAATTAAGCTGTCAGATATTAATTTAAGTCTAATTTGTCTTAGACTTAAATAATAATATTATTTTATACTAGCCATTTTACTTATTTAGGTCTACAATATTCTAGACCTAAATAAGCATGATTATTACTATGGCCGATAAAATCAATAAAACTATTAAAAACCCCCTTTGGTTTTCTGTTTCCGAGGCCGCTAAAATTGGCGGCGTCCAAGGCAAGACTATCCGTCGAGCCATTAAATCCGGCCATAGTTTAACTTATAAAATCATTAAGAACCGCTATCAAATTGAGATGACTTCTCTTTTAATTTTTCTAAATAAGAATACCAAGCTACAGAATAAACTAAAAGACTTTGGCTTAGGGCAATATATCGAAGAATGGAGAAAATAATAATCTACAATAAGCTGTCGGCCGACAGACACAACAAAAACCACCCCGATTCCTAAGGGTGGTTTTTGTTTTATAGTAATTTTCTATCAGTAAACGACTAGAGTCTGAATTTTTAGATTATTCGGCCTGAATTAAAGGATAATATCCTTTACCGCCTTAGATAAACGGAATTTTACCACTGTTTTAGCCGGGATCTTAATGGTGGCGCCAGTGGCTGGATTGCGGCCTTCACGGGCTTTTCTTTTAGCTTTCACTAGCTTACCAAAGCCAGGGACAATGCATTCACCGGTCTTCTTTACTTCGCTGTAAACAGTCTCGGCTAATTTATCCATGAAGCTGGCAACGTCCTTTTTACTCAAGGTAGTGGCTTCAGCTAAACTGGCAATCAACTGAGATTTAGTCATTTTTGACATAATTTTGCATGGGGCTTTACTATTAATTGCCTTATAATTTAGTAAAATTTAAAGGAAATTTAATAATAATTAGCTCTTAATTATTTAATATTTTAAAATACTAATGTTTATAAGGATATTATAGCATACCCCTTAAAATATGCCAATAAAGACGGGCTTTATTATTTTCACCTTATTTTACTTTTTTTAACTAGCCGTTTCTTCCTCGTTCCCGGTTTAATTGGTCGTTTTCTCATCTCCGGCCACATGGACTCAAGATTATTTTTTCGAAATTCCGGATTGAGCCAATCTCGGCCCGTTATCATGTGCCGACAATCGTTTGATCCGCAAGCGCATTTCAATTTAAACTTAGGATCGGTAAACATGCGACCGTAATCTAAGAATAATTCTTCATCCTTCTTAATATTTCGCGCCGCCACAAAACTACCCTTAGAGTCATAAGTGACATTAGCGGAACAACTATGGTTAAAATACCAAGAAGTCCCCATATTATTCAAATCGGCCGGCACGCAATACTCGCCCGCCTCATCAATAATACAAAAACTCTTAATCTTGCGGCGAGTGATGGGATCTAATTTTTTAAAATCATGTTGATGCAACCAAATCACTTCCTCCGGTGAATCAACGTGAGAAATAACCATTCCTTTTTTAAGATTGCGCACGGCAAAGACCGACACTTCGCCAACTAAAACTTTGGAGGGACGAATTTCAAAAATTAATTTCGGGATAGTTTTGACTCTTTTAATCATACTAATTTATAAATTACTGAATATTTTAATTAACCCAACAAAATTAACTCGAGGAACTAGATACATATTTAATTCTTATCCTTTACTTTTTAATAAATTTATACTGAGGTCGACGCGCTAAATGCCAAGCTTCCTTCCAATTGCAATCGCCCAAACCAGCATCAAATAATTTTGCCCGCAAACTAAAAGCTTTATCAAGCATAAGCTTATTTAAATATTGCCCTAGTCCCGAGAAGCTACGATCAGAACCGCTAATTAAACCGTAATAGATATCATTGTAAAAAATGGCAAAGGAAGCGGCTACGATCAGGCCATTTATTCTTAAAGAGATTAAGTGGGTAAGAAAATTGTTAGGTGGCATCAATAAATCTCGCCAACCGCGTCGGCCAGCTTCATTCAAGTAAGATTCGACGCCAAAATTATTTTCATTTAGAAGAAAAAGTGCCTCTATATTAGCTGGGTTGTCTTCGATAATTTCCACGCCTAAGTGATCAATTTTTTTAAGATATCGTTTAATACGAGCCCCTTTGGAAGAAAAACTTTTTTGGAAATAATCTTCGGTATCCTTAAGCTCGCCCAACGGTAAAACATATTTATAATCTTCAAGCGGGAGCTGACTCGTAAAAGCATCATTTCCAGAAATATCAAAAAATTTTGCGGGCACCGGGACCTCTCTATATAATAAAGGGATTAAATCATCTCGCCCCGGTTTCACGAAAGGTCGGCTTTCCTCGCAAGCATCCTCGGCTAGAAATTCATAACCATATTGAGGATGGCGCTCTAAGGGCATTAAGCCGACGAGCTCTGTTGTCTCGATCGCCTGCTTATCATAAGCGGCGATAAAATAAAGCGGATAAGGTTCATACTTATAAAAACAATAACGAAAATCCCAAAGATCAAAAAGTGATTCCTTGGGACTAAGCTCGTTCCAAAGTTGTTGAGCCGTTTCTAGGTCTGTAATGACTTTGAATTCTAACATATACTAAAAAACCAAGACTCAAAACGCTTGGCTGCTAATAATCATAAAATATTCGGTTGCAGATGATAATAAGGGGGGTTGTTTTTATAGCGATTAATCGCCATTCTAATAATCTCTTCCAGAAAATCACCGAAATCTAAACCAATAATCTCCGCCGAGGCGGAAAAACAACCCTCAATATCCAGGGACGGATTAGGGTTTAACTCTAAAACGTAAGGGTTATTGTTCTTATCGACCCGAATTTCAATCCTACCGTAATCGTGGCAGTCTAAAATATTATAAGTATCCAGAGCGATTTCCGTCATCAGGGCCTCTAATTTTTTACTGATATTTTTAGGCGGTCTTTGCACGATAATCTTTTTATAAGCCGGGTCATCGGTATACTTAGCCTCAAAGGGATAAATATGCCACTTATCCGCCGGCATTTCATCGAAAATTGATCGAGATAAAGGCAAAACCCTTAAATCATCTTCTTCGCTGCCAATAATCGGCACATCATACTCATCCCCATCAATATATTCCTCGATTAAAGCTGGTCGGCCGATATCTTCTACGACCACTTTTAATTGGCGCAGGAGCTCTTCTTTATTACGGACCACGGAATCAT
>JAPLVX010000033.1:5804-6363 GCA_026396945.1 Candidatus Falkowiibacteriota bacterium | reverse complement strand
ACGCCAACTAATCGATTATTGATAACTTGAAAATATTTAGAGATTCCAAGCGAGGGGCTAACAGTCATCGCTTCGCCGGCTTTCCGGTCAGCATAATTAACAATAATTTGCCCGTCTCTAAATTCAGTAGTCTGGGGAGCAATTCTATCTCCTAATAAAATTGCGTTTAAACCTTCATAACTTTTATCCTTGGCCAAAGCGACGGCAATATAATAAAAAATACCGCTACCGCCCGTATCCTGGGTTAAGATAAAAGCAACATCTTCTTGACCGTCTTTATTTAAATCGCCTTTGGCCTCATTCCCAAAATATGATGTTACTATTTTAGTATTTAAATTATCGGCCACATCTAGCTCAGATTTACCATTTTTAAAAGTAATTAGCTGACCATTGATTTCATAGCTAGCATTCTTGGGATCAGTTATTATCTCGGTTTGAATGGGTTTACTATGATTCATAAAATTGAATCTATATATTCCCCAAGCAAGTAAAATAACAGCGGTCGTTAAAATAATGATTGACCAGATTAATAATGATTTTTTCATATGATTTGATTTAA
>JAPLVX010000033.1:0-5783 GCA_026396945.1 Candidatus Falkowiibacteriota bacterium | reverse complement strand
ATTTTAGCATAATTTTTTACATTTTTAAAGTCGTCAGTTTTAATTAGAAATAATCAATAAAAATAAGCCCGATATTGTGTCGGGCTTAAGGTCGAATTTCCTCTGAATTTTTTTTATTTATTCTTTATCAGTAAACACGACTAAGCGTTTAGAATAACTTTTGGAAATTTTATCCCAAGCACCCTCGCAAGTAATGAGATTGAGATGGGCCTTACCGTCGTTTGAAATAAACACCGCCGAAGCATCATCTTTTAAGCTATAGGTCCGAAATTCTCGAACCACAAAAGTTGTGCTTGTTCCCTTCTTGTCTTTAACATATATCTTATCTCCCTGACGTAATTTAGATAAATTATTAAATACCCCCAGCCAGCCATTTTTCCAGTAACCATAATGCCCGGTGATAACAGCGTTACCATTATCCCCGGGGTGAGGCCCGAGATTATACCAGGCGGCGTTAGCGATGCCGACTGGGATGCCCACTGCTCCTTGAGATGTCAGACCCACTGATTCAAGCGCAACATCAATCTTAATTTGGGGGATCTTGAGACGAATTGGAGCTTCCAAATCTTCCGCTTTTTTAGGAGCGCTACTAGAAATAGATTTAACTAACTTATTGCTAACTGAATTTGGTGCTGTCTTAATAATAGATAGCGCTGATTTAGCATAAGAACCTCGAATCGACAAACCAAAAATTAAACATAGAATAATTAGTGCCGGCAGAATAATACCTACCAGTCCAATAATTAATAATCGCTGCTTTAATAATATTTTCGCTGGCATTTATTTCCCTCTGATAAAACGCAACAGAATCATGATAATAGCGATTACTAGAAGAATGTGAATAAACCAACCCAGCACCGGAAAAGCGATGAATCCGATGAGCCAGAGAACGATAAGTATAAGTCCGATAGTTAAAAGCATATGATCAATGTTATTAATATTGGTTATTTCCGTCTAAGATCTAAACTAGACTTTACGTTTTTTTTTTTTTTTTAAAAGTGAACTTGAAATTAAGGCGATGACGGCCAGAAGTATGGCGAAATTCCCGGTAGTATTTCCCCCGATAGGAACCAGGCCGGTATTCGGTAATTTCGGAACAGCCGTAGCGACAACGACCGTAACGATTGCGAAATCTCTAACGGTTAAACCATTAGCCTCACCGCTGGCGATGGCGGTATTGGTTGTGGTTTTAGTAAGGCTTGTCCGGCAAGTGTAGGTCCAAGTCTCAGTGGTACCAAGTTTTGAATCTTTGTTTGTGTCGCCGGAAATATATTTTAGGGGCGCACATTTATCGTCAGTCAGGAGAACGTTGCTTAGGGCAACCGTTCCCGGGTTAGTTATTTTTTCCGTATAAGTAACTGTTCCCCCTTTAGCAGATAAGGTCAAAGGGCTTGGGACTTTGGTAACATGAATTAAGGGTGGCACGACGGGTACGCCGACGATGACTGTCGCATTAGCAATGTCAACGGCGCTGATACCATTAGCCCAACCAGTGGCGACGACCGTATTGGTATGTGTAGCTGAGAGTGTCGTCGAACAACGGTAAGTCCAGGTTTCATTTACTTCGAGCTTGGCGTTGTTATTTGTATCGCCGGCAACAAAAGTTACTGGGCCACAAGTATCGTCAACCATTGTTATATCAGTCACTGGGACGGTTCCGATATTATGGAGTGTATAATTATAGGTTACCGTACCAGGACCGTCCGGCAGAGCCAGGGGACTAGGTACTTTTACCACATCAATAATTGGTGGTACTGGTGGGGCGATTATTGGAGCACCATCATCGTTATTAGTAATGACACAAAACGCCTTTTCATCTAGTTTGAGATATAGAACACCATTGCTATCGCAATCGCCAGAAAAACTCCGGGTATAATTAGAATCGGCAGTTTCGGTCACAGTGTATTTATCAGAATTTGCCAAGAAAGTATTAGTCTCACCAGATACGACTGGCATACCATTGATGAATAGTGGAAAGTCAGCGACGGTTTTAGTTCGACCATTATCGTTAATGACTGTTTTGACCACATTAATTGTTCCCGTGAATTGGACTGAATGTCCCAAGGGTGGCGCACAGGTCGGCCCGGAAATACTATTACCGCTTAACGATACTAAAGCCGTTCGCGCCAGGGCTCTCCCGTCTAAGTTAGCACCGGCGGCGAAGGTAATACTGGTGTCCGCCAAAATATTTCCAACCAACGAACTACCGGCATCAAAAGTCGCGGTACTCACAATTCGCCACCAGACATTACACGGTAAACCACCTTCGGTAAAGACAACCTTAGCCGCGGCCCCGCCGCTAACAATAAGGTCACTGGTTGATTTGAAAACCCAAACATCAGAGGCGTTACCGTTAAGGGTAAGTGTCCCTGACAAATGAAATGAAGTCGCACAATAAACGCCAGGCGCTAGGGTTTCCCCAGCTAAATCCTTAAAAGCCCCGATATAAGTAGTGTCGCAACCTTGACCGGCAAGATTAGCATAGGCGAGATTCTTGTCTGTCTGCGCTGTGGCTGCCGGCCCATCAGAATCATGGACACTGCCGCCTCCAGTGAAAGTCACCGTGCCAAAACCAGTGACGCCCCCACCCCCGGCCGGGCTGATACCGACATTTCCGCTAATACTAGTCGCGCCGACATTAGTCACGGTCGTACCAGATAAAATTGAGTAAGTGGCTGCCGTTCCTAAACTTGGCGAGGACGCTGCCTGGGCTGTAATTGGTTTAACAAAGCTGAACCCAATAAGCCCAAAGAATACCGCCAAGCCAATCACTATTAAACTTTTATTAAATTTTCTCATGCATTTTCTTAATATTTTTATTTTTAAAAATTCCTTTATATTTAAATTGATTTCTTTTATAAATTATGTATACTTATGTCTTGGAGAGTTTACTGGGCTTATGTTAAAATAGAATAGATTGAGAGAGGGTGAAGAAAATTAAATTTAGTAAATATTTAAGTATATAATAATTATAGTAAAATTTTACTATAGAGTCAATTTATGAATAAAGTCACGATGCCGCTTGCTAAAAACATTAAAAAATACCGACAAAAATCTGGCTTATCCCAAGACAAACTTTCTAAGCTAGCCGAAGTAACTTTGCATACAATTACTAAAATAGAATCAAGGTCTACCCTTGATCCGAGAGTAGAAACCGTCAAAAGAATTGCTGATGCACTCGGTTGTAGCATTGATGATTTATTGTTAGAAAAAAATTAATTTAACTCAATTTAAATTGCCCCTCCTTATCCTTGATTACTTAAAATAAAAGGCTACAAACGTAGTCTTTTATTTTTTAGCTCCCTCTATTTTCCCCTTTCCTCTATCATTATAGCGTCACAACTTTTTGTGTAGCTAACAATACAGGGAGGCAAATATTGTCAGCCTATTGATGAGGCTCTGATCGTATTTATTTAATTTTAAAAAGGAAGCTTTTTTCAAGCTTCCCTAAATACTACAGAGAGATTGTATTTACTCCCTTCCTGGTTCTGACTTTAAGCTCTTGGCTATTCAGATCGATAATACTTATCATCGCATTACCTTCAGCGCGATCATAACTATGGTCCTCAGATAATAAAGTTGGCTCCTTATTGCCAAATTTCAAACAGTATAGTTCATAACGAAGTTGCGGATCAGAAACCCGGTGATCAATTTGTTCCACTAAGACAAAGGTCGCGATCCCAATTTGTTCATGAACTACCTTTTGTTGGAGGGCTGGTTTCTGGTACTTAGTATAAATTGACTCTCCCGGCATAAGCTGTCTTGGCTGTTCACTGTACTGCATCATTTCCGGTTGGCCAATCCAACGCTCTTCTTTAATCTTTAATAAGCGCTGAATAGCTTCCTCTATTTGATTCTGAAAAGCTAATTGGTCTTCAGTCGATAGGGTTGCGATATTGGTCGGCTCTGGCTTGAACGCAAACTTGAATTCTGTCCAGCGAGACTTATCTTTATTCAATAACTCCACACCGAAGCTTACTTCCCCACCATTTTGTTCTTGTTTGATCTGACCGATTCTCTCGATACATAAATCCCAATTATCCTTTCTGGAATCATAGCGATCACGATAGCACCATTCTTTGGTCTCTTGTTGACCCTGAAAAATCATAACAGCCTGGCTGTAATAGCCAACCCCGCCTGACGAACCCCATTCACTCCTACCGGAAACTATAGCTACGGTATCGGGGTTTAAAATGGCCAAACCCCATAGCTCTCGATCTCTTAAAAGCATATCTAACAAACACTTTTCCGTAACCGGCGAAACCTGGTTTCCACCAATAAGCGAGTTGAGTTTTTTCTTCGCCTCTTCTTGCTTTTGTTCAAATTCAGCTTGCCGTTTTTTTTCTTCCATTAGTTTTTGCCAGGCTTTGGCGTTCTGAATGGATGTTAGCTTAGCCAAAGTCACTTCTTCTGATGGCAAAACAAAGTCGGAAATTAATGATAGCGACCATTCCTGCCTGACATTTTTCTGGTTAAACATTTTAACTTGACGTAAATCAGCTAGCGAAATTTTTCGCTTCGATAAACAATCAGGATTGATAATGATTATTTCATCATACATCTTACCGGCTTCAACCAATAGGTAGCCCCATTTGTCATCCATCTCCTTCAAGCAATCGCTAAAAATTAAGAGTTGATGAGCGCTCGACATATAATGAGTGTAGGCACCATTAAGCGCTAAGTCGTTTTCATGATAACCGGCGGCGATGGTACTGCCATCAACCTCGTTTTTCAAGTTCACGGAACTGACCACGAATTGTCCAGACTGGCTAATTGATTGCAGGGCCTGCGTTAAGGTGTCAGGTTGCCGATATGTACATACCGCGACAATAGACTTAGTGGGCATTACTACGCCAAGCTTTAGCAATTCATCAGAGATGCTTAAACAAGCTTGGCGATAAAAATCGGTTGACCCGACGTATGCGCCGCCGCCGCCATAAACGATTAAGAAAGAGTAATGATGTGTTCTTTGCCATCCCGTGTTTTATAAACAACTTGCCCCTTATCAGAAACACTAATAACCGAATCTATTCGATCCTCTTTTGAATAGAAGTTATTACCGCTTTCCTCAAACTTTATCATCCCTGTTCCCTGGCTTTTGCCAGTTTCAAGATCATGAACGAATAATTCGTTATAACCCTGATCGTATGGATAGCCATAGTTCTCATAAATACGATCTACAAGATAGGCAACAAATCTTTGATTTGAGGAACTGATAAAGTTGAATACCTGCCAAGTATCGCAATGGACTTCATCGCTTCGATAATAAGAAGCATACTCTTCGTTAATTTTTTTCTTGAATTCTTCGGGTGTCATAGAAACCTCCTTTTTAATTGTTAATGAACTTTAAGATTGAATTTATAAAAAATCCCCTGGTTCCCCAGAGGATTTGTGTATATATTATATATCTTCTATTTCTTTTAAAGCTTATTATATAATACAAACATTAATCCTCTGGTTGAAAGGGATTCATTAAACCGGCTGTAGTTCTTAGATTGTAGATTAATGTTTTGCATAATAATTTGTTAACTCTTATATAGAATACGTAGAATACAAGAAAACGTTACAGTTTTTAACGGAAAAACTCAACTTATATAATTTAACAAATTAAAAAGGGCCGTTTATAGACCCTTTTGTGCTACGAGTGTTTTGACCCGTAGGATTGACACACGTGCTATCAAATCATCTATTATGATAGCATACTATAATTACTTTGTCAATATATAATTTATTTTAGTCCGAAATATAACGATTTTACCACCTTTCAGTCACCATAGCGTCAC
>JAPLVX010000055.1:911-10843 GCA_026396945.1 Candidatus Falkowiibacteriota bacterium | reverse complement strand
GTTTAAAAAAATTATTTTTACCCTAATTTTGGCGACTTGCTTACTTTTTGCTTTTTCGATAACTCAGGTCGAAGCGATAACTCTCCTTCCCGCTCCAAAGAACACTACCCCGGGATGTGCTGGCAGTGACTGCGGCGACTACACCTTAAACGACTTTGTCGAATTAGGCGTGAATGTTTCCGAAATAATTCTCGGCCTAGTCGGCTCTCTGTCACTTTTAATGTTTATTTACGGAGGAATAAGTTTTCTGATCTCCGCCGGCAACGCCGAATCTATTACTAAAGCTCGGAAAATAATTATTGCGGCGGTGATTGGCTTGGCAATTGTTTTCACAAGTTATATAATTATTAGCTTTGTTTTACATGGTCTGGGCTATAAAGACTGGAACACTTGGTACACGACGAATAAAGTAGCGACAAATAACGTAAGTCCCTAACAAATGACACACCTATTCACACCCAAAAAAATAGTCAATGAGGAAAATATTGGCGCTAAGCTTAAGCGGGCCCGCGCCTTTAAGGCTTTAGGCCTCGAGCAGGTTGGCCAAAAATTAAAAATTAAAACTGCCTACTTAGAATCTCTAGAGGAGGATGATTATCAAAGATTGCCCAGTGGTTTATACAGTAAAAGCTATTTAAAAAAATATGCTGAATTTCTTGGTTTAGATTATAAGAACTTGATCTCCGGCAATAAGCCGACCGACAAAAATGCTGCCCGAGATGAAAACAATAACCCTTTTTCTCAGCCGCTTATAAAAAAAAGCCGATTCATTATTTTCCCCAAACTTATCCTTGCTCCTTTTCTAATAATCAGCCAACCAGAAAAGAGTTTGCTGACCCTAAATAATACAATTGAGGTCGTGGGGCGAACCGAAGCGGAAGCGGAAGTAAGAATTAATGATGAATTAGTTTTGAATAATAATGATGGTTATTTTTCGAAAATAATCACCCTTAAAAAAGGCTTAAATAATATCGTGATCAAGAAGAAAAAAAAATATAGTCAAACTAAAACTATCACCAGACAAATTCTAATCAAATAAAAATTATATGCTTCAATTGAAGACAAACAAACCTCTAATTGATATTGAGTTCATTCTAAAAAAGGTGGGCATTCAAGAGAATGATAAAGTGGCCGAACTAGGCTGCGGCAGTTTTGGCTATTTTGTTTACCCGCTAGCCCGCTTAGTCGGTAAAAATGGGCGTGTCTATGCGGTTGATATTTTAAAATCCTCGTTGGAGGGTATAAAAAGAAAAGCGATCCAGGAAAATTTACGACAGATTGAAACCATCTGGAGCAACTTGGAAATATTCAAAGCCACCAAAATAGAGGGGGCGGTTCTAGACGTAGTTTTTCTAATAAATATTTTAAACCAATCTGACAAAAAAGCGGAAATCATTCGCGAAGCGGTGCGCCTCTTGAAAAGAAATGCTAAATTAGTTATTATCGAATGGAAAAGTGGGCAACTCCCTTTTGGGCCGACCCCGGAAAAAAGATTGAAGATAGATTCAATAAAGTCAGCCTCGCTTCAATTGGGCTTAACTTTAAGTGAAGAGTTTACGGCCGGCGAGTATCATTACGGCTTAATATTCAAAAAAATATGAAAAATTTGTTAACTTTAAAGTATTGGTTTACTTTACGTCCCGAACCTTTGAGCTCCCAGGCTAATTGGCTCTTTATAGCGACGGTGTTACTCCTGATTCTTCTAAGTGCGATCTTTCTGTGGTTAAAAATGAAACCCGGCCTATATCGAACCATATTTAAGAAACTTTATAATTTTAGTTTAGGGAATGCGGTTATTGGTCTGCTTTTTTTATTTTTTAATTATGAAAATGCCACCTTCTTCTCGGCTCGTTTTTGGCTTCTCGCCTGGCTTCTCCTAATGATCGTTTGGCTGATATCAATCTTAAAGGAATTAAAAAGAATCCCCGCCAAAAAACGACAAATATCTCAGGAGCAAGTTTACAAAAAATATTTACCATAATAGAGTCTCTCGCCGGAGAACTCAATCCAAAACAAGGATTTGCTTAAAGCCCCGTTCGCCGGGGCTTTAGTTTTCGGACTGACATTTCGTTAGTTTTCGGACTAACACTTTAATTGTTAAATCTATTTTATGAACTCATTGAAAGCTTTGGGCAACCGGGGGGAACAAATCGCTAGTGAGCATCTAGAGCACTCCGCTTATAAAATCATTGGCCGCAACCTAAAACTTGGGCCGCAAGAGATTGATATCGTTGCCCAAAAATCGAGCTGGACGATCTTCGTTGAAGTAAAAACTAGAACCCGGGGAAACGACCAAGATGGTTTATTATCTAAACAGCAAATTACTAATTTAAAAAAAGCAATTATCAAATATGCTCTTAGAAATAGGCTTGCTTTTGAGCGCTTACGCTTAGATTTGATTCTGATTACGGCCAACCCGAGAAACCAGAAAGCTGAATTAAAGCATTACCAGGATATTTTAAATTAATATCCTAAGATTAATGATCATTGGAGTTAATGTTTTTTATTGGGTATAATAATTATATTGAGACTTTAAAAGCTTTGTTCACAAACTAAATTAGATTATGATTAATCAAAAAATTTCCGGGCTCTCGCTTTTTTTCCCGGCTTGGAATGAAGAAAAAAATATAAAAGGGACAATCGAGAAGGCTCTTTCGGTAATGGAAAAAGCTACTTTTCCTTTTGAAATTATTATCGTTGACGACGGTAGTTGGGATAATACTAAAAAAATAGCCGCTGAATTAGCTGAAACCACTGAGAATATCCGGGTGGTGAGCCATGAACGTAACCTGGGCTATGGTGCCGCGATCTGGACCGGAATCAGGGAAGCAAAATACGAGTATACTTTTTTTGCTGATGCCGACCAGCAATTTGATCTGAACGAAATTAATGAATTAATGAAATATATCCCCGATTACCAGGTTGTTTTAGGTTACCGCCGTAAACGCCAGGAAAATTTCATCAGGTTGGCCAACGCTAAGGCCTGGAATTTACTAAATTTACTTTTCTTTGGCCTAAAAGTAAAAGATATCGATTGCGCCTTTAAGCTTTTTAAAACCGATCTTGTCAAAAATCTAAAAACTGAATCTCGGGGAGCGATGTTAAGCGCGGAAATATTAATCCAATTACAAAGAAGAGGGATTAAATTCAAAGAAGTTCCCGTAACTCATTTGCCTCGTCGGGCTGGTTCGTCTACTGGAGCGAAACTATCAGTGATCCTCAGAGCCTTTAAAGAATTCTGGCAAACTTATAAGAGACTCCGACATGAAAATAATAATTAACCATAATTCAAAGACTGCTAATAAAAACTTATGCTTTGTCTAAAAAAACCACTGGCTATACTGGCAAGAGCTTTTTGGGCTCTTTTTAATAACAAAAAAATGCATGCTCAGTTTGTCAAATTCGCCTTGATTGGCGTCCTTAATACCCTGATTGACTTTTGTTTATATTTTCTGCTAACTCGTTATATTCCTTTTTTCAGTTACCGGAGTCCAAATCTCTATCTGGCCAATGGCCTATCTTTTTTAAGCGCCACTACTTTCAGCTTCTTCGCCAATCGTTTTTGGACTTTTGCTATTACAAAGAAACCCTCGGTGACAGAGGCCGGGCGTTTTTATATTATCACTCTTAGTGGACTATTTATTAATAGTTTATTCCTCTATATTGGGATAAAAATCCTTAACATAAATGATTTGCTCGCCAAGGCGATAGCAACTATTTTCTATGTCCTCTGGAACTTCGGTTTCTTGAGGACCTGGGTTTTTAGAAAATCGTAATTTTACCGAAAATTTTAAAACATCAGCGGCGAAGTTATTTTAACTTGCGGGGTTATTTTAACTTGTAAAAATAGAGATAAGTCTCCTGACTAAAAATCAACTGATAATTATCTCGAATATAATTATCGACTAAATTATCTTTATTATAATGAAACCGCTTCAGCGAGTCGGGATAGATCAAAAGAGCACAATCGGGTTTATATTTAATCAAAGACTCTTGGGTCTGCTGAAATTGTTCGGCTGTTTGTTGCCCGGTGATTAAAAAATCGAAAGGACTGGGGCTCAATTTCCCAATGGCGAAATAAAGACCGGGGGCAAATGGCCCGGTGTAAAAATACTGGGAATGACAATTAGATTTTAAATAGTCTACCAGCGCCAGACTAGTTTCGGAAAAGGGTCGCCAAGAATCTTTAATATAGAACGCGGCCGGATAATATAACTTAAAAATAAAAATAAAGAATATTAAGGAATAAATAATCTTTTTAAACAACGGGGTAGCGACTATTCTCTTAAAAACTAGTGGCGACAAAGATAATAAAGGAAATATTATCAAAAAAACATGGTATTTATCGGGTAAAGGGAAGCGGCTCAATAATAAAAATGTTTGCAGCCAAATCAACAAAAATATCTCCGCCCGTCGTTCTCGCCTCAGAATAAAAATGAAGCTAAATAAAAAAAACCAGAACCACCAAAATAGGCCAAAGGGGATGCGATTAACCTCAATATAATGAAAAATGGGGAAATCAACCAGATTTAAATAAAGCAACTTTAAGGGCCAAGCAAAAAGAATTAATAAGGGTAATAAAGAACCAAAAATATAAACCAATAAATTTTTAAAAGTAAGTCGTTGTTTATTAGACAAAAATTTGATAAACAAGAAAAAAGCGGTGGCGGCCAGAAAAACAAGACCGGTCTGCTGTAAAAATAATATGCCTAGACCAGTTAGCAAACCGGAAACAAAAAATAAATTAAGCTCTTTACGACGAGCGGCTAGCAACAAAAAATAAGTTGACCAAATCAGGCAAACAATATTAAAAACATTGTGATTTATCAACCAAAACCAAGACGATATAAACACCAAAAAAGGTGGAATGAAATAATTATGCTTGGAACGATAAACTAATTGACCAATTTTAAATACGCCCACCACCCCTAAAAACCAGATTAAATTGGCTAGAATCTGAGCGGAAAAAAAACCAAGTTTAAAAAGTTTCCACCAAAAATAAATTAGATAGAAACTGGCGGGTGGGATAAACTCAAAAAAATCAAAATACAGGCGGCGCTGGTTAACCAAATTCCAAGCGCCGTTTAAGACTACCCCCTCGTCGCTATTAATATGGTAACCGGAATGCAATAAAAAGATCGCCGCGAGAATAAGAACCCAATAAAAAACTAAGCTGATTTTAATTTCACTGATAAACAAAGCAATTCTCTTGAACATACTTATCTCTTTTTATAGATTAGACTAACCTGATCAGAATATAGCAAAAGCCAATCGGGCGCCGAGGCCAAATAGTCTAGGAATTCATTTTTTTTATTAATTTCCTCTTCATTGATTAACAAGAATTTCTTTTCAAAGATATTTAACTTGATCCTATTTGGTTGATTATTAATCAAAATCAATTCGATTTTATGCTCTTTCAATTTAGCGGCTAGTTTATCTTTTTTGAAAAAATCAAAATACTCTTCTAGAATTGAGCGCCCCCTAAAATTAACCTGGGGCATTCGACCATCGATAAACAATTGTTTGGTCGGATATTGCCAGAGTAAATAACCGCCCCAATTAAAATTATTGAGGAGACGAAGCTGACTAAGCTCTGGCTTTGATTTTAAAAACTCCAGCGCCTGACAGGGATATAAAAACCTTGATCGGGCCGCCTGATATTTGTCTTCGCAGAAACTAAGAAAGGGTTGATTGGTAAATTTAATGCCTAAATATAAATTAAAAATTAAAACTAGCCAAACCAAAATCACCGAGATCTGAAAAATTGGATCAATAAATTTGTTTTTTAATATTTCAGCTAACCGGATTCTCTCTCTTCCCTTGAATCCCAAGTACTCAAGCCAAAAATTAAACAACCAAGGCATAGAAACAATAAACAATAGAGGAAAGTGACGGCGTGACTTTATCGCTAACAGCAGAAATGAAAGCAATAAGGCTCCTTCCCATAAATCAAGCTTAATCTGTTTTTTCCTAAAAATATCTATTGCTAAAAAAGATAAGGCCAAAATTAAGATAGATATATAGGCAAACTGCCAATATTGATAAGGGAAAGCCCATTGTGGCATCCATTCAGAAATATGATTCAAATAAAAAGTATTGCCATAGCTTGATAAAAAAGAATAAAGTTGCAAATGATAGGGGGTTAATAGGGTCGTTGCGAACGCCAAAAGGGCGAAGCCGACGAATATCATAATTTGCCGTTTGCTTAGGGTCCTAGCAAAATTTAAAAATGGCCAATTATACTTCTGCTGAACGAAAAGTTCAATTCCCTTAACGATTGCAAACAGAAGTAAAACCACCAAGCCCATCAAGAAGCCGCCGTGCAAATTGGCCCATAAATAAAAAAGTGGCAACAGACACCATAGAATCAAATTATTTTTATTTTTATTGTAAAAAAATATTATGAGCAGTAAAAACAAGAAAAATAACATGGTAACCTCCTGAACTCTAACGCCCAAATGAGGAGCGACGGCAATCAGGGCGAAACTCTCAAATAATATAAGGGGCCAAACATAACGTCTGAGATCAAGTTTAAATTCATAGCGAAGAAGAAGGTTTAAAATAATCAAGATCAAAAGGGGAATCAGACAAAAGATCAAATTAAGTGTTGAATAACCAAAATTAGTATAAATGCGATAAACTGTCAAATTAGATAACCATTCATGATCTACCCATTGTTCGCCAAATAAAGTATAATTAGAGTAGTTAACGCTTGGCACTTGACCGGTACTAGCTATTTCTTGCCCTAAACGTAAATGCCAACCAAAATCAGGGTCTAAAAAAGAAAAGGAGTGTTGCAGCAAAAAAACGAAAACTGTTAGATAGAATAAAAACCAAAGCGTTCTAGAGAAACCCTGGGACCAAGACGATTTGACCATAAAAGAATAATGATTATTAAACCTAAGCTAAAATCATGATAACATATTTGTTTTCATTTTTAAAATATGTTATTATTAGTAATATAAAGAAAAATTAAAACTAGAAAGGTGGTGAATTATGAATAAAAAGCTATTAGTTAAAAATCTTTTGTCTTTAGCGATCGTAATGTTTTTGATTTTACCGGTTTTTGCTTTTGTCCGCAGCGCATCCGCTGTGATAGACCCGGGGACTCAGGAAATTGCCCAAGAAATACAATTGGGTTCTGATGATCCGAGATTAATTGTCGCCAGAATTATCAACACCGCGATGTTATTTTTAGGTATTATCGCCGTAGTTCTTATTTTAATTGCTGGTTTCAAATGGATGACCGCAGGTGGTAATGAGGACAAGGTGTCTGAAGCAAAAAAATTAATGGGCGCTGGTATTATTGGCCTAGTAATTATTTTGGCCGCTTGGGGTATTGCCCAATTTGTCTTAGATAAGTTAATCGTGGCTACTGGTAATCAATAATCAAAAGAGTTTTGATACATTATTTTCGGAAATCGATTTCGGAAAAGTGATCCCCATTAAGATGGGGGTCACCGCCCTAAATACAAAGTTTGCGTTTAGGGCGGTGATAAATAAAATATTATGATTCTTTCTTCTCTAAAAAAGACAGTTTTGTTATTTGGGCTGTTTTTTTGTTTAGCCTCTAACCCTAGCTTTGCCCTAGCCCAGGTTGATACAAGTTACGGACTAAACACAACGATGGACCAGGGTAATCTGAAACAGGCCTTATCGGCCACTGATCCGCGACTCCGGGCCGGACAAATAATTGGGGTTGTCCTTTCTTTTATCGGAGTAATCTTTTTAATCTTAATGATCTACGCCGGTATTATGTGGATGACGGCGGCCGGTAATGAGCAACAAGTGTCTAAGGCCAAGGACTTGCTAGTCAACGCTATTATTGGTCTAGTCATTGTCTTTGCCGCCTATGCTATTACCGCCTATATTGGCGATCTTCTAACCAATACGTCAACGCCATAATTTCAAACATGTTAAATTTAACTTGCAAAAAAATAATATTAGCCATTTTCCTTTTTGGCCTATTAGCTGGCCCCGGTTTATTGCAGGCCGCATCTTATAATTTTGGCGATAATAGCGGACTTAATAGTACCGCCAGCTCCTCCGGCTTTGATCAAACTAAAAAGAACCCCGAAAATTTTATCCAACCAATTATAACCGCAATTTTATCGCTGATTGGTGTTTTGTTTTTAGGTCTGGCAATCTTTGGAGGAATCAAATGGATGACTGCTAAAGGTAATGACCAACAACTTGAACAAGCCAAGCAAATTCTTACTAACGCTATTGTCGGTTTAATAGTAGTGGCGGCGGCCTACGCCATTAGTTATTTTGTTTTAAAAAGTATTGCCAGCCAATCTTTCAAAGCAATATGAAAAAGTTAGATAAAATAATCATTTTTATTTTCTTGGCCATTTTAGTTTTTAACTTAAACACCCCAATTTCTTCGGCGGCCAGCTCAAACCCCGGGCTGAATCCCTCAACTCTAAATTTAAAGGATGCCTTCAAAGTAAGAGATAAGCTCAAATGTTCTGAAAATAATATTCTAGATTGCGTGGCTGATAAGGCTGGATTCAATGTTAATAAAATAACCGCCGGCGGCAGTAATGACACCATCGAACCGCTTATCCAAAATGCTATTAATATTGTTTTGTCACTACTGGGGATAATTTTTGTCGCTTTTATTATTTATGGGGGCTGGGCTTGGTTTTCCGCTCGGGGCAATGAGCAGAAGCTTGATAAAGCTAAGGACACTTTAACCCAAGCAATCATCGGTCTATTAATCGTTTTGGGGTCTTACGCCATCAGCTACTTTGTCCTTAATGTTTTCATCCCTTACTTAAAGTAATTTTTATGAAAAAAAAATTAAAAGCTTTATTAGTTTTACTATTTTTAACGGCAATCTTAATCTTGCCTTATTTAGTGTTTGCTCAAACTAGCACGCCACCAGTCGGCAACGGACCGCTAGATAAATTAAAAGCGGTCACGGTTGGCTCATACCAAACAACCGATGAATATACCCTGGCTTCTTTATTGGGTCAAATCGCCAATGCTTTCTTAAGTCTGCTGGCGATAATATTTATTATTTTGATTATCCTCGGCGGCTATAGCTGGCTAACCGCCGCTGGTAGCGAAGAAAAGGTGGAAAAGGCCAAAAACACTATGACGCGCTCTATTATTGGTTTACTGATTATTCTCGGGGCTTGGGCGATTTGGATTTTTATCTTTTCCAGTGGCATAGTCGCCTCTACTCTACGGTAATTTAATTTTAAAGTGATTTATATGAAAAGTTTTAAATACTTATTAGTGATCATTTTTTCTCTATTTTTTATAAATACTAATTTGGTCTTAGCACAAACTACTTCGCCGGCAATTGACCTTCAAAAGCAAAGCGAGGCTTTTAATAAAACAGCTGGTTTTGCGAGCTCTGATTTAGGAACAATAATCTCTCTAATAATAAGGGCCGTTTTGGGCCTCTTGGGCATAATATTTTTAGTTTTAATAATTATGGCCGGTTTTAAATGGATGACCGCCGGTGGCAACGAACAACAAGTAAAAAGTGCCCAGGATACCATGAAAACTGCAGTGATTGGTCTGGTTATTGTTTTGGCGGCTTATAGCATAACTTATTTCATATTTAATAAGATTCCTTTTGACATGGCGGCACCGACTAATATTACTACTAGCGGTTAATGGTTGACAATAAGCAAAAAAATAAATAAAAGACAAAAGAAAAAGACGCTTACGGATAAGCGCCTTTTTTCAAAATTCTTAAGTAAGAGCGATAGCTATACGGTGATTACCACCGAGGAGTTGAGGCGAATGCATGGCATTCTTCTCCTTTATAGCTTTTAATAACCCTATCAACGGTTAGTGGCCCAGTGCCAATAATGCGGCCGGTATTGTTATTTTTAACAATCACGAAGTATTTCCCGGGAACCAGGAAAACATTGGTCTTCTGACCGGGTGCCAAAGTGATTGGCTGTTCTAGA
>JAPLVX010000055.1:0-904 GCA_026396945.1 Candidatus Falkowiibacteriota bacterium | reverse complement strand
ATCATGAAGGTAGCATCTCCGGCCATAATGTTCTCAAGGATAACCTTGAAGCGTAAGGTAGAATCCACTACGTCGCCATAAATTGGCATATGCTCGAGAACGTCGAGAGAAGCTTCTTCGCGACGAATCACGTTAGATTGAAGCCTCCGCTTCATGGTGTTACAAGTCATCTCTCTTGGAATGCCGGTAG
Organism: Candidatus Falkowiibacteriota bacterium; assembly: GCA_026396945.1. Classification (GTDB taxonomy): domain Bacteria; phylum Patescibacteriota; class Patescibacteriia; order Patescibacteriales; family UBA12465; genus JAPLVX01. The sequence continues at coordinate 714 of JAPLVX010000055.1, read as the reverse complement.
TTGTGGTGTAACGATCAAAGATCGTTTTCCTATTTTTTTCCAGCTGAGAAATACGAGCGACCAAATCGGTGGCATTCTTTTTGATTTCCCGGTTATGGGCAGTGGCCCGATCGTGGTCCTTCCTTACCTTAGACAATAAGTCTTCCTTATTTTTGAGTTGTTTTTTGGCTAAATACCAATCCCTCTGGATATCCATTGGGTTAGTAGTGTCGGACCTTAGGCGGCCAATTTCGGCATTGAGCCTGTTTTCATTTGTTATAAAGAACGTAGTGTCTTCAAACTGGTTGTCCAGCCTATTGAGCTGATTGTGTAGACGAGTAATCTCGTCTTCAATATCAGCGACCTGTTTATTTTCCTGCCTGGTCTGGGCAGAAATATTGGCATTACCAACAAACAGCCAGAAACTGGCTAAAATTACTGAGAAAAATACGAACTTTTTCATGATAATATGGTTTTTTTTGTTAATATTCGATAAACTAAATCTTCAATTGTAATGAGCTAAAAATCTCTCAATTACTTAAGGCAATTATAGCATACTTTAATATATCTGTCAATAGTTATCCCCAGCCCCCACATTGACTTTCCTGTACCCCCATGCTATAAAGATAAGTCTAGAAATCCCTACTGGATCCTATGATATAGTAGGGATTTTTAATTTTTAATAATAACCAATTTATGAGAATACTACAAAAACTCAGCAACGACCTAATTCCG
>JAPLVX010000094.1 GCA_026396945.1 Candidatus Falkowiibacteriota bacterium | reverse complement strand
TGGGGTCGATTAAATGCTTATCAACTTTAGCCACTAATTTCTTAGCGTCAACTTTTAAACGAATAAATAAATTTTGAATAGTTTTGTCTCGCAACAGCGCCCGAAACAAATGAATAACCCGAACTTCCGGCTGATCTAACTTGCTCGCCAAAGAATAGGCCTCTTGAAAGACTGATAAGCTCTCCTCATTTAAAACGGTGGCGACATTAAATTTGCGATTATTATCAACAGCTTGGGGGGTGGGTTTCTCAATCAGATCCTGAAAATATTTATAGTTGATCTTTTTCTCCTTAGCTCGCTGCTCACTCCGGCGATAAATTAAAAATAAATCGAACCATAAGGACAGCAAGAAAAATAACATTAAAATATGTTTCTCTTTCCAAAAAAACAAAATTTTCCCCGGTGTTTCCAAAAATGAAGCCCCATATCTAAAAAACCAATAGGCTAAGGCTAGCCAACCAGCGAAAGCAATTACATAACAAATAAAATTAACCAGTTTGTCTAAATGATTCTTGGACTTCTTAATGGCTGCCATCACCGGCTTTAAATTCAATTCGCAATATAAAAAAGTCTTGGACCACCAACAACCATAGGCCTTGAATTGCGGCGCTTCGATAAACTGCGGTAAATTTTCTTTGGTTTCGGGCATATTTAAAATAATTGTAAAATTATTGCCAGGATTAAGGCGGGCAGGAGAAGCAACCACAATAAAGCCGCTAGTAAACTAAGCGCCAACACGACGATCATGGCTAGGCTCCGATAAATAATCTGCACAATTCTAACAAAAAAACTAATTAAGCGACCAGCGATATCGTGTTGGCCATACATCGGAACAAATAAATTCTTAATCCAAACAAACAAACCCAAAGACGATTGTTGATAACTTAGGAAGTTTAAAATTTTTCTACCATAACGAATAAAACCAACTGTATACCACCAAATTGGGAAATACAAAAATTCCCAAATAATTTGGAACAAAACCTTAGTGCCGTAAGTAGCAAAATTATGCTTAAGCATGAATCGCTTAATTATTAGATTTAGATGGTTTAATTATAACATAAAATAAAAAAATCGGCATCTGAATTACCCGGGAGCGACCGCGTCATCATAGTTGACAAGCGTTCTTGCCTGTATTATATTTAATTTAGCACTCGTGTCTTGCGAGTGCTAAAAAGTGAGTGTTAAAAACGAAAAATTATTTAGCTAAAAATTAATTATATGTTTAATAAATTTACTGATAAATCACAAGAGGCGATTATAAATTCGCAAATGATCGCTCATAATAATGGGCAAGCTAATATTGAATCTCTTCATATTCTTTTGGCTTTATTAGAACAGCCGGAAAGTATTGTTAGATCAATCTTGGAAAAACTAAAAATTGATCCGGAAATAATTGAAACTTACACTTTGAATGAGATAAAAAAATTGCCTAAAACCAACCCCCCGAAAACTACCGGTCCCTTACAAACCGTTTCCGGAACTAACGAAACCGCTTTTATTTTAGAGCGATCGCAAAAAGAGGCCGATGGCTTAAATGATGAATTTATTTCCACCGAACATATTTTCTTAGCTTTAATCGGGATTCCCTCTTCTGCCCAAGCTATTCTCTTGAAGTTTAAGGTGAATTATGAAAATGTTAAAAATATTTTAAATGAACTTCGCGACGGCCAAACTATTACTGATCCGTTTCCGGAAAACAAATTTAAAGTTTTGGAAAAATATACAACTAATTTGACCGAGCTGGCGCGTCAAGAGAAACTTGACCCGGTAATCGGTCGTGATACCGAAATCCGCCGCATTATGCAAGTTCTCTTGCGGCGGACTAAAAACAATCCGGTTTTAATCGGCGAGGCCGGTACCGGAAAAACCGCCATCGTCGAGGGTTTGGCCCAAAGAATTGTCGCCGGCGATGTTCCGGAAAATTTAAAGAATAAAGAAATTGTTAGCCTTGATTTAGGCGCCATGGTAGCCGGAGCTAAATTTCGGGGCGAATTTGAAGACCGACTAAAGGCGGTTTTGAAAGAAGTAAAAAACCAAAATGGCCGAATCATTTTATTTATTGATGAACTTCATACCTTAATCGGGGCTGGGGCTTCGGAGGGATCAATGGACGCTTCCAACATGTTGAAACCGGCGCTCGCTCGGGGTGATTTGCGCACCATCGGCGCGACCACTACTAAAGAATATCAAAAATACATTGAACGTGACGCCGCCCTAGAGCGCCGCTTCCAACCGATTTACGTCGCCGAGCCCAGTATTGAAGATGCCATCGATATGCTCCGCGGTTTGAAAGAAAAATACGAGGTTCATCATGGTGTCCGGATTACTGACAATGCCTTAATCGCGGCCGCCAAATTATCTAGTCGTTATATTTCCGACCGTTTCTTGCCGGACAAGGCGGTTGATTTAATTGATGAAGCCACTTCTTCATTGCGGATGGAAATTGATTCAATGCCAGATGAACTTGATCAATTAAAAAGAAAAGTAAAACAGCTAGAAATAAATAAGGCGGGAATCTTGGCTAACGAGAAAAAATCCCCTAAACTACGAGCAATAAATTTGGAGTTAGCCAAGCTCAAGGAACAGGCCGCTCAATTAGAGCTTCATTGGGACAACGAAAAAAACATTATCGCCCAAATCAGAAATTCTAAAAAAGAAATTGATAGCCTGAAAGTAAAGGCGGAAATAATCCAACGCCAAGGCGCTGATTTAACCGAAGTGGCTAAAATAAAATATGGTCTGATCCCGGAACTTGATAAAAACATTAAAGAGCGCCAAGAAGAGTTGCTCAAAATCCAAAAAAAGGGCCAGAGAATTTTAAAAGAAGAAGTTGACGAAGAAGACATCGCTAAGGTTGTCGCTCGTTGGACCGGAGTCCCAGTTAATAAAATGCTGGAAAATGAAATAAAAAAATTAAGCCAAGCGGAAGTAGAATTAAAAAAAGAAGTGGTCGGACAAGATGAAGCCATTAAAGCGGTCGCTAATGCTTTGCGGCGTTCGCGCGCGGGAATCAATGAAGAAAAACGACCAATCGGATCATTTATGTTTGTCGGTCCCAGCGGAGTGGGCAAAACCGAATTGGCAAAAACTCTAGCCAAATTCATGTTTAATAATGAAAACTCTCTGATTAGATTGGATATGAGTGAATACATGGAGAAGCATAGTGTTTCTAAATTAATTGGTTCTCCCCCGGGTTATATCGGGCATGACGACGGCGGACAATTAACTGACAAAATTAGACGTCATCCTTATAGCGTTATTCTTTTTGATGAAATTGAAAAAGCCCACCCGGATACTTTTAATATCCTGCTCCAAATTTTAGATGATGGCCGCCTGACTGACTCTAAGGGACGAGCGGTTAATTTCAAAAACACCATTATTATCATGACATCCAATTTAGGCAATGAAGTCATCAAACAATATTCAATTGGTTTTAGTGATAACAGCGATTCTGACAAACACAAAGAAATCCGCACTGAAGAAATGCGGGAAAAAATAAATAAAATTCTGCGGGAACATTTTAAGCTAGAGTTTTTGAATCGGATTGACGAGATTGTCTTATTCAAGAGCTTGGATCCGGTCGCCTTAGAAAAAATTGTTGATTTGGAACTTAATAAAGTCGAAGTGAGATTAAACTTGAAGGATATCGGTCTAAAAATTGGAGCAAAAGTTAAAAAAATGCTAGCTGAGAAAGGCTATGATATTACCTATGGGGCTCGACCCCTAAAAAGAGTCATCCAGACTTTTATCTTGGATGAATTAGCCCTGGAGATAATTGAAGGAAAAATAAACGCCGGCGATAAGGTGAAAATTGAGCTCGGTGAACATGATAAAATTTTAATGAAGAAAGCCTAACTCGCCCAATTTTAGAGTCCCCACTAGCGTATAACTAGTGGGGACTTTCTTGTTTATGACGCCAAGGCTTTGTCTTAAAACGACAAATATATTATAATGGATGAAGAAATACAAAAATATGAAATATTATCAAAAAATTATCGCTCTGAGCGCCTTATTTTTATGTTTATCAGGCGGTTTGGCTATGGCTCAAGGGACAATTGACCCCAATTTTAACCCGAATAATATCCTAGGCGATAATGATTTATATGATTATAGCAGTATGAGTTTAGCGGAAATCCAGTCTTTTTTGCAAAACAAGGGTAGCTATTTGGCTAATTATCAAACTCTTAACACCCACGGCACTTTAAAATCAGCCGCCGAAATAATTTACGATGCGGCGCGTAATAATTATGACTGTAGCGGTGTAACTTTAAGCGATAATCCGACCGAAACGGAAAAATCATTAAAGTGTCAGCACATAACTACCGTCAACCCCAAATTTCTCTTAGTTCTCCTGCAAAAAGAAGCGAGTTTAATTGAAGATTCTAATCCAATCCAGGCACATTTAGACTGGGCGACTGGTTATGGTTGCCCTGACAGCTTGGCTTGCAATCCTTATTATAAAGGTTTTGGCAAGCAAGTTAATAGCGCTTCTCTGCAATTTTTAGCTTACATGAACGAGCAGGATCACTATACTTACAAGGCCGGACAAACTTACATTTTTAATAACCCCTACGGAACTATTTGCAGCGATCCGATTGCCGTTACCCCGGCTAATCGAGCCACGGCCGCTTTATATAATTACACCCCCCACGTTTATAACGGTAATTATAATTTTTATAAAATCTGGCAAAGATATTTCCCTAAAATGATTAAACGCTACCCCGACGGATCGGTTCTGCAAGCCAAAGACGATACTAGCGTTTTCTTGATTGAGGGCGGTAAGAAAAGGCCCTTCGTCAGCAAAAGCGTGCTAATGTCTCGGTTTAATACTAACCAAATTATTGTCGTTGATAAAAGTGTTTTAGATAATTATGAACCGGGCACGCCAATAAAATTTCCCAATTACTCAATCGTTAAATCGCCGAAGAATAATGTTTATCTTTTAGTTGGTAATGAGAAAAGAGGAATCGTTAGCTGGTCAGTATTTAAAAAAATCGGCTTTAACCCCGCCGAAATTGTCGAGGCTACTTTTGACGAATTAAATAACTACCAAAATGGCCTTAATCTAACGGCCACCTCTACCTATCCGCTAGGCGCCCTACTGCAGGACACTAAAACTGGGGGCATTTATTTTGCGGAAAACGGGACCAAGGCTCCAATTTTAGATAAATTATTAATAACGCTTAAGTTTAAAGGCAAGAAAATAATTAAAACCAGCGCCAAAGAATTAAACACTTACAAAACGGTTGACCCGATTCTACTCAGTGACGGCGAACTCGTAAAATCAACTGCCAACGAAACGATTTATTTAATCTCTAACGGTCAGAAAAGACCTTTCGCCAGTCTTGAGACTCTAAAAACTTTGGGCTATAACCCGGATAATATCTCAACCATCTCACCGCAATTATTATACTATTATCCGCTCGGTGAAATAATTAATAATTAAAATATGCCTATTTTAGCAGCGGCCCTCCTGCCTCACTCTCCGCTTCTCATCCCGGAGATCGGAAAAAGTAATTATAAATTTTTGCAGAAAACCGTGGCCGCTTATCAAAAAATAATCGACGATCTTAAGGCCAAGGAAATCACCACAATTTTTTTACTTTCCCCGCACGGTCCGATCCAGGCCGATATCTTCACTATTAATACCGCGCCAGAGTTTGGGCTTAGTTTGGAAGAATTTGGTTTTTTGAATAATAAAAAAATTAAAGGCGATTTAGCCCTGGCTTATAATATCAAGGATAATCTAAAAAAAACCTTTAATATCCAGCAAATCACCGAAATAAAACTAGACTATGGTAGCGCAATTCCCCTGTATCTAATAAATGAACAAATTCCTAATCTAAAAGCGCTTATTTTATATTATTCGGAATTAGATTTAGACAAGCATTGGTCCTTGGGCCAAGCTTTATTTCCGCTGCTTAATAATAATCCGGCCAAAATCGCCGTCATTGCTTCCGGCGATTTGTCGCATCGTTTAAAGAAGAGCTCGCCGGGCGGCTATTCACCTAAGGGAGCTAAATTCGATAATAAATTAATTGAGTATTTAAATAAACCGGAGGACGGGCACAATAATATTTTAAACCTCGATCAGAACCTGATCAAAGACGCCGGCGAATGCGGCTTAAAGTCAATTACTATCTTATTGGGGATTTTAGAAAACTTAAGATACGAGCCGCAAGTTTTAGCTTATCAAACCGATTTCGGTATTGGTTACTTATCTATGGATTTTAAATTAATTTAATATGGCGGAGTTTAATTCATTTTCCGACATTTTAAAAAATAAAACCACCATTAAGCCGCCGGCCTACCCCTGGCAAGACTTGGCGCTCAGAATAATCAAAGAATTAAGCATCCCTGAATTTAAACGTTCCGCTGTTTTCAAAATCTGCAAAGAAAAGCCGACCAATATCGTTGAAGCGGCTCTAATCGATACCAAGGAACTATGCAAAAACGGTTTAAAGTGGAAATATTTTTTTAAAGTTATTGACCAGAGCAATATTGATAAAAAAATAGAAGTCGATTCTTCGGGCAATCGATAAAAAACAATTATGCCTAAAATTTTAAAAATAATTACTCATCCCAACCTAATCTTGAGAAAAAAATCAGCAGAACTGGGAGAAAAAGATATAAAAAGCGCGACCATCAAACGTTTGCTTTTAGATATGGAGCGCACCATGAGAAATAAGGATGGCGCCGGTTTGGCGGCGCCACAGATTGGTCAAAATATTCGGATAATTGTAGTGAACGATAATGACAAAACACTTTTTTTAATTAATCCTAAAATAACCAAAAAATCCTGGGCTCAGGAAGTCGGCGAAGAGGGCTGTCTCTCAGTCTTAGCAAAAGATGGAGAAATTATTTATGGCCCAGTTAAACGCCATAAAAAAATAAACTGTATTTATATTGATCAGACCGGCAAAAAACAAAAACTTCAAGCGGAGGATTTATTAGCCCGCGTTTTGCAGCACGAGATTGATCACTTGGAGGGAATCCTGTTTATTGATCGCTTAGAAAAGAATGCTTAAAGAACTAATTAATAGAAACTTTACTAAACAAAAAAGCATCCTCGGCGGATGTTTTTTTTAGAAAAGAATCTATTCAGATAAATTTGCCCGGCGCCTCTTTCTGTTTTGCCAAACCTTATATAAAACTAACAAAACGAAAATTATTAAAAAGAGATAAGAAATTTCCCCCGCATACTTCAAAATCAGACCCTGTTCCGCTCCTAAAAAATAACCAAAAGCGGCTAAAATGGAGACCCAAAATAAAGAACCGAGGGCGGTCATTAGAACGAATTTCCCGAAATTCATTTTACAAAAACCGGCCGGAATCGAAATTAAATGCCGAACGACCGGGATTAGACGCCCCCAAAAAGTTGACCAGGCGGCGTTTTTCAGAAAC
>JAPLVX010000069.1:4354-6833 GCA_026396945.1 Candidatus Falkowiibacteriota bacterium | reverse complement strand
TTTTATCCCAAACAGGATATCTTGAGGAAATGCATTAGGTTTTCTAATGAAAAGCACTACATCTATCCATTGGCCATGCTATATCTTAAAACTGCTTGTGATTTTAACAACAAATTAATAATAGCAAACTTTTAGGAAAAGTCAATATTTTAGGTGGACCCGCGGGGGATTGAACCCCGAAATCCGGTTGTTAAATCTGGACTTACGCCCAGCGTCGGGCCCAGGCCGACAATATAGCATATCGCCGTTAAATTATTTTTAAATTTTTTTTAAAAAATATTATTTATAACAAGCAAAAATTATTCTATGAGTTTGGATTCTTTAAATACCCTAACAATCAAAGGGGCCCGCGGACTATTAGACACTAAAAAAATTAGCGCTCTTGATTTAACGCGCGCCTGTTTGCGGCGGATTGAAGAAGTTGACCAAAAAATTAAAGCTTGTTTATTAGTTTGCGAATCCGCCGCCTTAGAAGAGGCTCGACAAGCCGATAAAAGATTAGCGGCCGGAGAAAAGGGCCCGCTTTTGGGCATTCCGTATTTAGCTAAAGATATTCTGCTTACTAAGGGCTTAAATACAACGGCCGCTTCAAAAATTTTAGAAGATTATATCGCTCCGTATGATGCAACCGTTATTGAAAAATTAAAAGCGGCTGGAGCGATCCTTTTGGGAAAAACTAATTTAGATGAATTTGCCCATGGCGCTTCCACGGAAAATTCCGCTTATGGTCCGACTAAAAACCCCTGGGATTTGAGTCGGGTGCCCGGTGGTTCTTCCGGCGGTTCGGCGGCGGCCGTGGCCTCGGACCTATGTTTGTTCGCTTTAGGTACAGATACCGGCGGCTCAATTCGCCAACCAGCCAGTTTTTGCAATTTGGTCGGTTTAAAACCCAGTTATGGTCGCGTCTCTCGTTTTGGTTTAATGGCCATGACTTCTTCAACTGATGTTATCGGACCCTTAACAAAAACTGTGGCTGACGCCGCCCTGGTTTTAGAAGTAATTGCCGGGGACGATGATTTAGACGCCACCACTTTGAAAAATAGTGTGGAAAATTATTCGGAATTATTAGAGGGCGATATGAAGGGTTTGAAAATCGGTTGGCCCAAAGAGTATTTTACTAAAGATTTAGACAAGAATATTTTAGCTTTAATGCTAAGCGCCAAAGAAGAGTTGATTAAACAGGGAGCCGAGATAATTGAAATTAGTTTGCCCAATACCCCTTATACGGTGCCGGTCTATTATATTATTACCCCCTCAGAAATAAGTTCTAATCTGGCTCGTTTTGATGGCGTTGGCTGGGGCTTGAATCATGGCCAAGCCGAAGACCTGCAGTCCTTCTATAAGCAAAATCGCGGCCAGGGTTTCGGCCCGGAAGTTAAACGTCGGATAATGCTCGGCACCTACGCTTTAAGCGCCGGTTATTTTGAGGCTTATTATAAGAAAGCTTTGGCGGTGCGAACTTTAATTATTAATGACTTTGCCGCCGCCTTCAAACAAGTTGATTTGATCTTAACGCCGACGACGCCGCACCCTGCTTTTAAATTAGGCGAACAAGTTGATGACCCCTTAGCCATGTATTTAGAAGATATTTATGTAACCGGGGCCTCTTTATCCGGTTTGCCAGCCCTCTCCTTGCCCGCCGGCTTTATTAATAAGCTACCGATTGGCTTGCAGTTAATCGGTCCGAAATTAAGCGAAATCCTAGTTATGCGCGTCGCTAATAATTTAGAAAAAATAAATAATTATTATAAGCTAAAAGCTAATTTATAAAAATATGTTAAATTTACCAAAAAAGTTTTTATTAATTTCGATTGTGCTGGTTATCCTCGTCACTTTCGCTTTTACTCTTTGGTCGGCTAGTTTATCGCAGAAAGACAGTCTGCAAAAAATTGCCGCGATTGTAAATAGTTCAAGTGCAACTCCAGCTTTAGCCGCGCAAACCTATCAAGCCGCCAAAGCGCCGATTATCAAAGAGGACGATTGGATTTTGGGCGACAAAAATAATACCTTTAAAATTTTCGTTTATGAGGATTACGCTAATATTTATTCCGCTAATCTAGCCGCCACCCTAAATCGTTTAGCCAGCGACTATCCGGATATCACTTTTATTTTTCGGCCATTTATTGCTAAGAATAACTCTTTATCGACTCTAGGCGCGCAGGCCATGATTTGCGCCGGTGATAAATGGGGCGTGATGCGGGAAAATATTTTCAAGTTAGTTAGAGAAAATAAATTAGCCGCTGCCAGCTTAACTGAGGCGGCGACGCAAAATGGTTTTAAGACCGAGGATTTTAATCAATGCTTAGCAAGCTTGCCAAGTTTAGAAAAATCCGCCAAACTAAGCGCTGAGGTCAATGATTATTCGGTTCAAGGCGCGCCTACTATGTTTATTAATAATAATTTAATTGTTGGCGCTCGACCATATGACGACTATACGGATAGTAATGGGGATAAAATCAGCGGCTTGAAAACGGTGATT
>JAPLVX010000069.1:1609-4312 GCA_026396945.1 Candidatus Falkowiibacteriota bacterium | reverse complement strand
TTTAAAGAATAAATATTTAAATAATAAAGATTAGATTAAGGGCTTTATCAACCCTTGATCTTAAAGGAGAGGTCGCATAGTGGTCGATTGCGCACGCTTGGAAAGCGTGTATACCGAAAGGTATCGAGGGTTCGAATCCCTCTCTCTCCGCTAATTTAAAATAGTCAACTTTAGTTGAATATTTTTAATTAGTGTTGAAAAGAAAAAAGGGATTCGAACAGGTTGGAAGCGAGACGCGAGTTGAGGCGGAAGCCGAGACGAGCGGACGAGCGTCGGACGAATATCCGGGGGATATTCGGACGCCAACCCAGGACAAGTGAGCGAGGCCTATTCTGAGGCCGAGCGAGCGCGGAAATCCCTCCCTCTCCGCTCGGCTTGATTTTTTATTTGGCTATGTTATTATGCAATAATATTCGTTCCTTTACATTATTTTTGCCTATGGCTTTTTGGACGTCATTTTTTTGATTTCTAAAAAGCCATAAGGCAAAAAACTAATACTAAAAGGATGGAAACAAAAACTCTAAGGGACATTCCCATTATAAGATGGTTTGTTTTTGCGTTAGTGGTGACACTAACATTCGCAACTTACTGGTTTCAGGACTTCTTCAGCGGATTGAAACCATTAATGGAATCTGAACTGAAGATCAGTTCCACACAATTCGGCTCCATAATTCAGTGGACCACTTTCGCCAACGTATTCGGGATGATAATTATCGGCGGAATAGTCCTGGATAAATTTGGGACCAGAATCGCCGGACCAATATTCGCTGGTTGTGCAGTTATCGGAGGGCTAATGGTTGCCACGGGCGCCAGTAAATATTTTTCCGAAGATGCCTCGACAAACTTGTATTTATTAAAGTTCGGGAGATTATTCTTTGGCATTGGCCTGGAAGTAGTGTGTGTGATTGTCGCCAAGACGATTGCCAAATGGTTTGCCAAAGGATTTGCCTTTGCTATGGCCATGAATATGGCCTTCGGTCGTATGGGATCAGCCGGAGCGACGGCCTTTTCCATTGATATTGCCGGTGGGACTATTTCTTCGGCCGCGAGTTTCGCGGCGACTCTAATCGTAATTTCATTTGTTTGCTTACTTATCTACTTGATATTTTTTGATGGTCGGATAGATAAACAACTGGGAATTAAGTTTGGTGCTAAAAATTTAGATGAAGATCGTTTCAAAATTTCCGATCTAGGAAAAATTATCACTGACCGATCATTTATTTTCATTACCCTCCTGTGCGTGGCCTTCTATGCCGCCGTGTTTCCATTTATACAGTATTGCCCGGATCTACTCATCAATAAATTTGGCTTTAGCTATGAGCTGAATTTGAATGGACTTGATTTCTGGCAGAAGGTCGGAGCGATACTTACGAATGGACCAAAAGTAACCGCCTTAATACCATTAGGGACAATTATTTTTACACCGATATTCGGAAGAATTGTCAGTAAAAAAGGGAAGGCCGCTTCACTAATGATGCTGGGCTCAGGGCTATTAATTTTTGCCCACCTCACCTTGTCAGTGTTGAATAATGTATTTTTCGGATATCTTGGGTTGCTATCCCTGGGTATTGCCTTTTCTCTTTTGCCGGCAGCAATGTGGCCATCGGTTGCAAAAATCGTTGACCACAAAAGACTGGGCACCGCCTATGCCACTATGTTTACTTTCCAAAATTGGGGACTCATGGCCTTATTTTGGGGGATTGGAAAAGTATTAGATCTTTCCAACAGCGCCAACCTGGAAGCGATTCATGCCAAGCAGGCTGTTTATAATTATACTAACCCGATTCTGATGTTGGTCGGCCTGGGTGTCCTGTCTATCTTCCTCGCCTATCAGCTTAAAAGAGCCGATAAGAAGCAGGGATATGGATTGGAAAATCCAAACACCGTATGAAATGTGTTTTCTTATTAAAGGGGCGAAGACCTTTCTGTTTTAAAGCAGGAGGGTTTTTTATTTGTTCGAACAACGAAGGAGTAAGTGACGGCGAGCGAGCGTCAGCTGGCGGAAAGGGCTATTTTTTATAGGGAGTTTATAGTCTTAGAGCCTTATGTTATAATTTAAATATAATAAAGTAAACAAATTTATGCCTAACCCAATAAAAAATAACCTAATTATTGAGTTACACGTTCCTGATTTAAATGTTGTCAAAGACTTTTATTCAAAATTAGGTTTTAAAATTAGCTTGGATGATGAGCCTAATGAGAAAAATTTGGGTTATTTGACCATGACTCGAGAGAACGAACTAGGTAGCACGATGTTAAATTTTTATGGTGGCGATACCAGAGTTTATGATCAGGCATTTTTTAAAAGATTTCCGCAAAATACAAAAAGAGGCTATGCAACCGAAGTAACTATAACCACGAATGATATCGAGAGTTTATATCAAATGGTCAACAAAAACTTAAACGAATATATTGTTCGCGAGCTAAAAGAATTAGAAGACCACGGACATAGATGGAAAGATTTTCGTCTAGTTGATCCATTCGGCTTCTATTTAAGATTTACAGAACTTATTGATTGGGGACAGAAATAAATATAAAAATTAAGCATTAAACGAATTAACATTCCCCATGTTTTTATGACTAAATATATTTTAAATTCAGGTGGCTTAAGAAATAATCCCGCTAAAGCAACTTTGTTTAACAAGGAAATAATAAAAGATTTAGGTAATAACCCTAGAATTCTTTTTTGTTTATTTGCCCAGC
>JAPLVX010000069.1:0-1590 GCA_026396945.1 Candidatus Falkowiibacteriota bacterium | reverse complement strand
AGATATGGGAAGAAAAATTTGCCGAGTACAAAGAGAATTTCTTGAGAATGACGAATGATGACATAAAACCAGTGATTGAATTAGCCTTGCCTGATAAATTCGTTGAACAGATAAAAAATAACGAGGCGATTATTTTGCATGGCGGCGACGACCATTTAATACAATATTGGTTGCGGCAATACGATTTGCCAAGTCTTTGGCAGAATAAAGTTGTAGCTGCCAGTTCGGCGGGATCAGATGCCTTGGTAAAATATTTTTGGACTTGTGATTGGCGTCAGTGTCTGAAGGGACTTAATATTTTGCCAATAAAATTTATCCCTCATTATAAATCAAGCTATGGCAATAACGATCCCCGGGGGCCGATAGACTGGGAGAAGGCCTATGAAGAGCTAGTTAAGTATGGCGATGAGTCTTTGCCCATACAGGCTCTTGAAGAAGGGGAATTTATTATTATCGAAAAATAATTACCCCGCTTCTAGCAATTGATCAATTTTTAAATATAGAAAATATAACAAGTTAAGCCGCGATAAAATATTTTAGTCTTTTAATAGATGAAACAATTATGTTGAAATATTTAGTTTTTGTCGGTGTTCTAGTTCAATTAATTGTAATTTTTTCTTACAGTCGAGAGATTATAAGAGGGAAGGTTAAACCCAATCGAATCACCTGGTTGATGTGGTCTTTGGCACCCTTGATTGCCGCCGCCGCCGGTTTTGTTAGCGGAGTTGGCCTAGCGGTCGTGCCGGTTTTTATGTCTGGCTTTGGCTCATTATTAATTTTCATTATTTCTTTCGTTAATAAAAAATCTTATTGGAAGCTGGAAACTTTTGATTATTGGTGCGGATTTTTCTCTTTGTTAGCTTTAATCCTATGGGGAATCACCAAACAGCCAATCGTCGCCATTATTTTCGCCATGATCAGTGACTTTTTCGCGGCCGTGCCCACCTTAGCCAAGGCTTGGAAACATCCGGAGACAGAGAACGCCGCTCCATATCTGGCCGGTTTATTTAATGCCTTAACCAGTTTCGCTGCGGTTAAGATGTGGGGGTTCACTGAATTAGCCTTTCCTATTTATTTAATACTTATTGATTCATCTTTAGCTCTGGCGGTTATTCGGAAAAAGCTTAGATTAAATTTTGGTTAAATTTATAAAAATATAAACAATAAAAAACACCCCGATTTTAGGGGTGTTTTGCTTTGTTGCTAACCTTATTTAAGGTGCGAAATTATTGTTTTCAGTAATTCGCCGAATTCCTCTAAGCATTCCTCCATATTAGTATAGAGAAGCTCGATTGGATAAATATCGGGCGTACCGTGAACGCCAACTAACAGATGGATAACAATTACGCCTCGGGCGGTCAATTGTTCGGAAACTTTTCTGACTAGCTTCATATCATCCGGCCCATCATCGCAAAGAACAAAGAGGATCTTGCGCCGCTTCGTGGACTGCAATAATTTTGCGCCGACCGCCTTTAACATATGGGTATCAGAATTTCCAGCCGAGCCCTCTAGTTGAATAAAGGCGGAGTTTTCACTGGGCCGGCCATAATCGTAGATGACATTACTATTGAAACTCCAGAGTCGACCCAG
>JAPLVX010000113.1:5705-11158 GCA_026396945.1 Candidatus Falkowiibacteriota bacterium | reverse complement strand
CCAGGGCTCGTTTTGTTTATACGAGACATAAACATCATCTAATAACATGGCGCTGCAGAGAGTAAAGAATAAATTATTCTCTCTGGCATTGAATATATTATAGTTTTTGCCGTTATCAGCATAGGCCATATTTATATTCCAACCATCATTAGTTTTATCACCCAAGTTTTGGTCGGGGAAACCTTCGAACACTTTTCCGTTTATCAGATCAAGGCAACTAAGATTACCGGGGTTGGCAATAATAATGTAATCGGCGCCCTTTAGTTTGCGGACGTCATTAACAAATAATCGAGCTTCTCTTTGGAAGGAGGTATTCAGAACTCCGAGATTGTCCGGCTTACCATCAAGATCCGCATCAATGCTTTGGTTACTACCATAATGAGCCAACCAATCTATATTAGTCCAGAGATTGTCAATCATTATGCCCTTAAATCTTTTATCGGCTAAAACTTCCTTCAGTTTGTCGATGATAAATTCCCGATAATTTTTGCCTTGTATCTTCGGGCAATTTCCGGTCAGGTTTATCATTTTCATTCCCGGCCAGAAAGCGACGGCTTGGCCATTAGCTTGTTTGAGCCAATACCCTGGTCGTTTTTTTAGTTCAGTTAAGATTTTGTTTGACCAAGGTTTATCTGAAAACATCGGATCAAACCATTCAACCAGGTTCCAGTAGAGGATCAGCTTAATATCTGGATTTTTTTGGATAATCAGGTCGATCATTTCCGGATTGTTGTATATGTTTTCCAGGTCAATAATTGCCTGGGAATGTTTGGCGGCGTTTAAAGCCTGATATTCACCCATCGTAGGCAAATAATAATGTTCAGTCATGGGTTGAGCCTTCAATTGGCTGATTGCCAATAAGGAGAAAATCATTAAAATTAGGGTTTTCATGTTCTTTGGGGTTTTTAGGATTTATTATATGATGTTTGTTTGGGTTTTCGGCGCTTATTTTAAAAGAGCGAGTCTTTGACTTATTAATTTATAACATTAATTAACTTTTGTCAACAACAAAAGAAGCCTTGAAAAGGCTTCTTCGGGAATGTTTAATTTATTGTTAAATCTTTATTAACCGAGAATTTTCCAAGTCGGCGCTTTTTTAACTCTCAGTTTCTTGAATTTGCTTCTCAGATTGTATTTATTAGGGATTTGTTTCAGATCAAAGTCACCCGGCTGGTTCAAGAGAGTGCGAAAATGATTAGAATCATATTTTATTTCGTTGCCATTAGTAATTGGGCCCATCAAATCTAAGGCCTCAAAGAAATTATTTTCACTATCAGCCCGTTCAATCATTCTAGTTTTAATCTGTTCTTGCTTGGTCGCGAGCTTATTTATTTTCTCTTCAATTTTTTCTTTATTTCTTTGGAATTTTTCCCCTTTGCTCAACCCGCTTCTCGTCGCCAGTTCGGTTTCTTGTCTTAGTTCGGTTTGCCATTTGTCATAGTCTCCGCTGGTATTATTAAGCTCCTTAGAATCTAATAGATTTTCTTTCCTCGCTAAGAGATCGGCCATTCTTTCTTGAATATGCGCCTTGGCTTTTTCAAAACTAGCCACCTTGTCTTTATCCCAAATCACTCGCTTAACTTCGTCTTCTCTTTCTCTTAGCTCTTGGGCATATTTTTCATAATCGCTTTCGATCTGTTTTATTTTACCCTCAAAGCCAGTGGCCGGCGTTTCGGTTTCCGCCGGCGTCATTCTTTTGGTTTTTATTTGATCTTCAAGGTTGCGGAAAACTTCCGGGTCACGAGTAGTTTCCATTACTTTTTCTAGTTGAGAAAGTTCCGCCTCAGAACCAAGTTCGGCCGCGGAAATAGGACCAGTTGTTTGTTCTAGATTTGCGGCTGCTTGCTCTGCGCCCGGGTTTGTTTCCGGGATTTTATCGGTTCGGTCTCCTTCTTGGTCCGCTATTATAGCGGCTCCGGTTGCCAGAGCGGCTTCGGGAGCCAGAGCGGCTTCGGGAGCCAGATTATCTTCTGGTTTGGCGTTTGGTGATTCGTTTTGGCCGGGTCCGGCTTCGGTTGGAGCGGCTGTTTTTTTCTTCTTACTAAACAGAGAGGCTAGTTTTTCCAAGGGGCGGCGGATAGTAACTGGGATAAATAAAGGCATCTCCCAAGAATCAGATCCACTTAAAGTTGTTTTGTAAATTGTGTCAGCAACTTCTGTATCAATTCGCCCGCTATTAACTCCATCGCCAACAACAGTAGAGATTATTTTTTCTAATGACTTGCCGTCAGCGCTCGTGCCGACATTATAGGCAACTTCAGCGTACTTGCCTAAAAAATCAGCATGCCCGTCAACACCCGTAAACAATATTTTACCAACCTCGCTCGTATGACTGATAGCTTCGCCTGGAATGACGGAGATAGCTTGATTTTGCGTTCCTTGGCTAAGGGAAAGGAGAATATGTATTTTCCCTGCGGCAAGTAGTTCTTTTACGGCTAAAGCGTCGGCGCCGTGAAAGGAGCCACTATCGACCATACGATCTAAATTAAAAACATAGTCACCATTAGTATTAAGTTCTAGACATTCCTTGAGTTCATTAAGATCAAATTTGAGGGTATTATTATCTTCCCAAAGCAGTCTTTTAACAGTCTCAAAGGCCGTTCCGCCCTCTTTTAAATGATCAATCAGACCCTGGGCATCAGTCATTTCCGTTCCTTGCTTAACTATATGTTCGGCCGTTTGGCTAGTAGAAATTCCGACTTCATGAAGAATATGTTTTGAGGTTTCGGAAAGAGTGCCATCATTATTAAGACTTAAATTTTCGGCAACTACTTTGTGGCCGGCGCCAATTAAATTATAGAAGCCGACCTTACCGGGGACCAGATCTGTCCCGGCCGGCAATTTTAAAGTATTATGCCCCAAGATGACGTCGTGTAGATTAAGATTGGGCGCGTCGAACTTGCCCAATATAAAGTTATGCAAAGCTTCTAAGGCCGTATAATTATTGGTGATTCCTGGAACCTTAGAATGTTCCAACAAACTCTGGATTTTATCGCCAGCGTCAAAGAAAGTAGCACTTAGCTCCTGAAGAACTAAACCAATTGTGGCGCCGGCGATAGCGGCTGTTTTAGCGGCGCGCCAGGCACGTTTATTTTTTATTTTGCTAAATAGTTTGTCTTTTTCAGTTACATCTTTATTTAATTCTTGACTTTGGGCACCGGCCGCTGTGTTTATAAGACCATCCAATTCATCGGCTTCAGGTAATTTAGCCGCGGCGCGATTAGCAATAATTAAATTATTCAAATCGAGTTTCTTTTGTTGGGTTTGTTCTTCCAGGGCTCTAAATACCTCGGGGTCGTGGGTGGTTTCCAGGGTTTTCTCTATTTGTGATATTTCAAATTTTAAATTGCTTATTTCTTCGGTATCACCAGGTTCAACTTCTTCGTTTTCTTTGGCCGCCAAAAATCTTTTAAGATCAACTTTCATTCGACTGATTAATTTTAATAGTTCAGTTCTTTCCGTTTCAATCGTTGAGATGCTAGAATAATTGATTAAATCAATCTTTTTTTCATTGGCCAAATTATTCCGGGCAATCGCATCGCTTAAGTTTCCTAGAGTCTGGTCAAATTCATTTTTACTGAGATTTTTTAAATTTCCGTCCTGGTCATAATTAGCTTTTAGGTTATTTATCAAGTCTTCGGCTTTGGCGGTTTTATAGCGCGCCGGTTCTAATTCCAAACGATGTTTATATTTGTCATCCCAGCGGCCCTTTTCTTTTCGATAAGCTTTTTCCTTAGCTTTGTATTCTTTTTTTTCCGCCTCGTCCTTGAATTTATCTGGTTTTAGCGGTTTAGTCGGAGGCGTCTCAATTAAAGCCTCTAAATTCCCGTCTTTACTAGCTAATTCCCGTTCGTGAATCTCGCGGTCATGTTCGGTCCGCATCGCTTCTTTTTTATAAGCGAAACCGCTGGCTAAACCGATACCTAGTCCAAAAGTAAGATATTTGGCCGCCCCAGTCGCGGCGCCCTTGGCCACAGTTTTAAGGCCGAGCCAGGAAGCGGCAATAACGGCGGCGGCAACGCTAGTTTCGTTTAAAACGGCGGCGCCCAAAGGGTTGCTAATAATTTTTTTAATGGTTTTCTCTAAACCGGAATATTGACTGCGAGTTTTAATACCGCCCTCCGCTTGGCCTAAGGTTAAATTAATATCAAATTCCAGGACTTCCAAACCAGCCTGATGACTAGACAATTCTTTTATTTCTTTAGCGACTTCCAGTATATTATCAACTTGCATGTTCCCCAGCATCACTTCTTGGTTGGTATTTTTAACCTGAGCGATAATTCGGTTTTTTTCTTCTAAAAAAGCGCTTTCGGCCATATTGCCGCTGGCGAAATCTTTAATTAGATCTTTTATTTGTTCCTTGATATCTTCACTAAAAATCTATCGGCAGTCGCTTTGGCAAATTCGCTTTGTTTTTGCGTCTTTATTTCCTGGGTTAGAGCCTTGCCCTCGTCATCGGTTTCATTGGCAAAAATATTGTTGTCGGCTAAAATCTTTTTTTGTGCTAAACGTTGTTTATCGAAATGATAAGCTTCTCGGGCAAATTGATGTTTCCATAATTTCTTGAAAAAACCGCCGAAACCTCGCAGTTTCTTGGCCTCCTCAGTCATCTCATAAGCGCCGCGGTCAGTGGCCACATCCTGGACTTTCTTTTCTACCCCGACGATGGCGATTGATTTGATCAAATTTGCCTTGGCCTCTTCCTTGGCTTGCTCTAATTTAGTTTCCGCTTCTTGCTCAGTTTTGATTATTTCCGGATTATCTTTTAATTCTTCCGGGACAACCGGATCGCTTAATTTTTGGTCCTCAACTCGCTTAACTTTAAGGATGACCTCTTGCTCCGGACTATAAATATAAATTTCATTAGCCCCCTCATTTTTTATTGGATTCCCTTGCTTATCTAGTATTTCCGGGCTTATAGCTTCTTTTGTATTAGCCATATTAGTTTATAAATTAATCCTCCTTATTTTTTAAAGAAGAAGAAATCTTTTTGATTTTTTCTTCATCATATTTTTTGCTTATCTTATTTATCTTTAAATCGCGCTCCTTTTCAATTTTAGCTACTTTAATCAAAAAATCATTGTAAATTTTAGCGATTTGCTGACCCTGGTTTATTTGTTTTTTAGCCATATAAAAATAAAAGCTTAATTTTAAATATAAGCTTGTCTAAATTCTAAGAGACCGCGGGCAATAACCTCGTCCAAGTTGGCAATGTTAGCCGTTATAAACGTCTTAACCGCTTCTGGGTCGCCGGCATCAATTAGAGTTTCAAAATCTAATAATTTTTCTTCTGGTAAGCTGGTCAGAATAACGGCGTCTAATTTTCGATCTAATAATTCCCAAAGATCAGCCTTGATTTGCTTGGCTACCTCCGGATCTTTATCGCTTAAGCCTTTTTCGTTAATTAATTTATCCAGGAATTTGTCTAAGCCGGCCTTATAGGCAGTGTCTTG
>JAPLVX010000113.1:0-5694 GCA_026396945.1 Candidatus Falkowiibacteriota bacterium | reverse complement strand
TGTCTTAAATCATAATTTTAAGTGAAAAAATTTAATTTTTATTTAAATTAAATTTTTTATAAGATAATTATTTTATAATTTAATAATAGCAAAGAATCTAGGGAAATGCCAGTGATTGATTTGCTTTTATATTTATTTGACAATTTAGCTATTTTTGCTTAAAATTTAAGACTCATTAATTTTTTAATTCATTGAGAAAACCCATTAGTTGATCCTTGAAAATTTAATAAATAAATATAATTCTTGCCAAAACCTATTGTTTAACCAAAAACCAATCTCATGAAAAAGATTTTATTTCTGCTCTTGTCGTTCTTGCTCTCTCCGCTACTTCTTTTAGCTAATGAAGCTGATTTAAAGATTCCGAAGTTTAACCAATTCCAGGTTCAGCTCTTGTTGTCCTTGGCAATTCCCATCATTTTAATCGGGAGTTTATTCGCCCTTTTCCAGTACTTTCGGATCAAAAAGAGTCCGGTCCACAAAAAGATGGCTGATGTTTCGGCCACTATTTTCCAAACCTGTAAGACTTATCTGATTCAGCAAGGAAAGTTTCTTTTAATCTTGTTGTTGTTTATCGCTGCTTGCGTGGCTTTCTATTTTGGCTATTTACAAAATATGAGCCTGGGTGATGTTTCGCTTATTTTGCTTTGGGTGGTCGTTGGTATTTCCGGATCTTATGGTGTTGCCTGGTTTGGTATCCGGATGAATACCCTAGCTAATAGTCGCATGGCTTTTAATGCTCTGCGGAATAACCCTCGGACTTTATTGTCTATTCCTCTACGTTCTGGTATGAGCATCGGAGTATTGCTAATTTGCGTGGAATTATTTTTGATGCTATTTTATTGTTCATTCCCCGCGGATTAGCCGGCGCTTGTTTTATTGGTTTCGCGATTGGCGAATCTTTGGGAGCCAGCGCTTTACGAATTGCTGGCGGCATCTTTACTAAGATCGCCGATATCGGTAGCGACTTAATGAAAGTTGTCTTCAAGATCAAAGAAGATGACCCGCGCAATCCCGGTGTTATCGCTGATTGTACTGGTGATAATGCCGGCGACAGTGTTGGTCCGACGGCGGACGGTTTTGAGACCTACGGCGTGACCGGGGTGGCCCTTATTTCCTTCGTCGCTTTAGCGGTCGGTCTAGCTAGTCTTAATTTCTCCGAAGCTGCCCGCCTTAGCCTACAAAGTAATTTCCTGGTTTGGCTGTTTGTGATGAGAATCTTGATGATCGGTACATCAATTGTCTCTTACTGGCTCAACAATATTTTGGTGCGCTTATTTTATCTAAAAGAAGCTAAACCAGATTTTGAAAAGCCCCTGACCTCTTTGGTCTGGGTAACCTCACTTCTGTCGATTGCCGTTACTTTTTGGGCCAGCTATTTATTGATTGGCCCGGGAACTGATATTGGTTTAAGGTCAAATAATATTTGGTTAGTTCTGTCAGCCATAATCAGTTGCGGCACCCTGGGAGCAGCTTTAATCCCTGAGTTCACCAAGATTTTTACTAGCCCGAAATCAGCCCATGTTCAAGAGACTGTCTCAGCTTCACGCGAAGGTGGCGCTTCCTTGAATATTTTGAGCGGTTTTGTGGCCGGTAATTTTAGCGCTTTCTGGGAAGGCTTGGTCTTTTTAGTCTTGATGTTCTCGGCTTTCTATTTCAGCCATTTTGGCTTAAATCAATTCATGATTTACCCCAGTATTTTCGCTTTTGGGCTGGTTGCCTTTGGTTTCTTAGGTATGGGGCCAGTTACGATCGCCGTCGATAGCTATGGTCCAGTTACGGACAATGCCCAGTCAGTTTACGAGCTTTCGTTGATTGAAGAGGATCCGGAAACTAGTACCAGAGAAATTCGTAAACAATTTGGTTTTGATCCCCGCTGGGGCAAGGCTAAAGATTTATTAGAGGCTAATGATGGCGCCGGCAATACTTTTAAAGCGACCGCCAAACCGGTTTTAATCGGAACGGCAGTCGTTGGTTCGACTACGATGATTTTTTCGCTGATCCTGTTAATTCAGAATAAGCTCGGTGTTAATCCTAGTGAAATCCTTAATGTTCTGAATCCTTGGTCAATCTTGGGCCTTATCGCCGGCGGTATGGTTATTTATTGGTTCACGGCCGCTTCGACTCAGGCAGTTTCAGTCGGCGCTTATAAAGCCGTCGCTTATATTAAAGACAATATTAACCTTGATCCGGGCGCTGATTTAAAAGCTTCAACCGAAACCTCAAAAGAAGTTGTTAAGATCTGCACTCAGTATGCGCAAAAAGGGATGCTGAATATTTTTGTGGCTATATTTTGTTTCGCTTTAGCTTTCGCCTTTTTGTCAGCTTCGACTGGTTTTGATGATGCCCCAAATTATCAGGCCATATCCTTTTTTGTTTATTATTTAATTTCAATCGCTATGTTTGGTTTATTCCAGGCAATTTTTATGGCTAATGCCGGCGGCTGTTGGGATAATGCCAAAAAAGTGGTTGAAGTTGATCTTAAAGAAAAAGGAACGGCCTTGCATGACGCGACGATTATTGGTGATACAGTTGGTGATCCTTTCAAGGACACTTCTTCAGTGTCGATGAATCCGATTATAAAATTTACCACCCTGTTCGGAATGTTGGCAATGGAGATTGCCATTTCGGCCAATTTTATTAGCAAAGCTCCTTATATTGGTCTGGTATTTTTCGCTATTGCTCTTTACTTTGTTTGGCGCTCTTTCTATAAGATGCGTATCCCCAAACAATAATGATTCCATTTTAGTCAAAGTTAGACCCCTCTCTTTAATGACGAGGGGTTTTTAATTTGACTGGCCTTTTTCGTTTTTTTCCTTTATAATAAAAGCATAAAATAACTACTACCCTAGGAGCAAATTTACTAGTCGCGCTATTTCGGCCCCTCGCTCTTTATAAGCTTCGGCTTAAAAAATAAATTAATTATCATGATCGACCCTGAAGACGATTATTTGTCGGATTTACTAGCGGACGATTTGGCTATTATCTTTGCTGACTTAGCCATGCCGGTTGATATTTTTATCAATCATCCCGCTACTATCGACCTGAGACTGGAGTTAGCTTACTCCCTGCTCGACGACGATGATTAAGATTAAAAACTTAAAACATCATAATCCTAAGTAAATTAGGATTCAGAAAATAAAGAGAAGACTGCCCCCGGGAGCAGTCTTTATTCGTTTTTGTATTTATTTATATTTTTGGAATTTTAGAGCCGCTAATTATTATTGACCTTATTATCTAATCACCAAGCTTTAAGCCAAGCGATAAAGTCATTTCCCTGGCGCCCCCCAGGTCGCAGACGGTTTAAAACAAATAAACTACTGGGACTTTGCTCGGCCCCGGGGTTAGTCGAGACGGCGGCCAGATAGGCGCTCTCAACTACGACTCTCAAATCCTGGTAGGTATATAAACCGAAAGGGTAAGCGAAGCTTAAGATTGGCTGGCCGCTTAAACGCGCCAAGGCCTGACGACTTAGATTTATTTCATAGTTAGTTTGGCGTGCCGTTAAGGTTCTTAAATCAGGGTGATTAAAGGTATGAGAGCCGATTTCAACCAGACCACTCCCGGCCAGCTCTTTCAGTTCCGAGCTTTTAATATAGCCGGGCTTATCAAGATCATTAATAATTACGTAAAGAGTTGATTTTAAATTATATTTTTTTAAGAGTGGCCAGGCCTGGGTGTAAAAATCGGCGTAGCCGTCGTCAAAAGTTAGGGCTAAAGATTTCGGCGGTAAGGCTTTGCCCTCTTTTAGACTTTGGGCAATTTCCGAAACAAAGAAGGAATTATAGTCGGCCGCTTTTATTTCTTTGAGTTGGTTGGCAAAAATTGTCGGGTCAAGATAAAGACCGGCCAGAGTTGTTGTTGCCGGCGCGCGACTAATATAATGGTACATTAAGATCGGAATATTTTGGGAATTAGCTGGTTTAGCATTATTGGGTTGTCCGTCTTTATTTAAAAATTGCTTATTTTTTATAGCGCCCTTACCAACGGTTTCAAAATAACTTAGCTCAGTTTCCGGCCGAATTTGTTTAATCCAGATTGTTTTGTTATTTGTTTGGTGCCAATTATAAAAATCCAGAGACTCAGTTAAGTCGCCGTAGAATAATCTTAAAGATAAAGAAAAAACGCCGAGCAAAAGCAAGGCGATGAAGCTTAGGTTTAAGTATAATTTTAATTTTTTTTTCATAGAAATAAAACGTCGCTAAGCGGATTGTGGAATTAATTATTATAGTCCATTTATTCAGAATAAAGCAAACAATCGATTATTTAAAATAACCATCAAGAAAAAGAAATAAAAATTTATCTATTAGAAAAGAGGCTGATTAGCCTCTTTAATATTTAATTATTTGTTTGGTGCCGGTAAACGATTGATCGGTTTTCTTTTCGGAATCGGTCGCTGCCCCCCGGGCCAAGCCGGTCTTTCCCAAAGCCTGATTTCTTGAGCCCTAAAGTTATTATCATTTATTATAAAACCGATGACCTTTATTTGCTCATCAAGTTCTAGCTCCACCTCGGGAGAAATAATAGTCTCGGGATTAATTTTTATTTGCCAAGTAGTTAGTCGCGGGTCTTTGATTATCAGATTATCATCGTCATCAAGTTTAATAATTTTACCGGCTAAAAAGCCCATCTGGGGCCGGTTCCAAACCTGGCTCCGGGGATCGAAGGTGGCGCGGTAGAAAGGAACTTGTTGCGATAAGGCCGTATGAACTTTTTGATTTAGGTCGAACATCGCCGCTAAACTGCCGAAAAAGATTACGGTTACTAAAGCGCTAAGTAAAATGGTTCGGCGGGGGTATTTATAACCATTTTTAAGCTGGCGGAAATTATGCAGGATTGAAATAATAAATAAGCCCAAAAAGATTAACCAGGCAAAAGGCAAAGAAATAAACATTAAGTAAAGGAAATGGCTGCGATCAATCGACTGGATCCCCCAATCCTCGTTGGACTACCTAAAATCAAGGAAGTCAGAGTTAAAGTCAAGATTGAATATTTTTTGACAATAAATTGCCAGCGGGGTCGAGGTTTTAATTGTTTGGCTTCAATCTTAGCAACAATTTTTTCACTTGTGCTTAACATAATAATTATTATTTATTTTTCAGCCAGTAATTTTTAAATTCCTTTTTAGCCTCATGGATTAAAGTGGCCACGGTGCCGCTCGGTTTTTTCAAAATATCGGAAATTTCTTCATAACTTTTTTCTTCAAAAAATCTAAGAATTAATATTTCACGATATTTCGGTTTTAAGTAATCTAAAATTTGGCTAATTTCTCGCCGCAGGTAATCTAATTGGATTTTATCATCAACATTGAATTCATCCTTTATTTTTTCAATCACAATTTCATCAATTTCCACTACTTTAGGACGAGCTAAACTTTGGCGATGATGGCTAACGACCTGGTTGTGAGTAATTCGATAAATCCAAGAGGAAAATTTTAAATCCGAATCAAAATCATTTAAATTTTTATAAACCTTAAGAAAAACTTCCTGGAGAACATCCTCCACCTCTTCGTTGCTAAAATTAGATATTCGGTAAATATAACGCTTTAATTTATCTTCATAACGTCTTAAAAGATACAAAAAATAACCCTTATCGGCAAGGGCCAAGGCCACTAACTCATTATCACTTTTGGCGTTGATATTATCAGTTGGTATTATCATCGTCTTGGTCCTTATATTAATAATACGAAAAAACTTG
>JAPLVX010000036.1:1984-4459 GCA_026396945.1 Candidatus Falkowiibacteriota bacterium | reverse complement strand
GTTTAATTATGACCGCTTGCTTAGTGCCGGGCCAAACGATAATCGGCAACGCCGCCATGGAACCGGAAGTTGAATCCTTGGCTAATTATTTAAATTCTCAGTGCGCTAAAATAAGCGGCGCCGGTACACCGACGATCACAATTAACGGGGTAGAAAAAATAAGCGCCGGACTTTGTGAGATAATCCCCGATCGCCTAGAAGCCGGCTCCTTTGCTTTAATGGCCGCGGCCACTAAATCGGAGTTATTAATAAAAAATTGCTGGCCCAAACATATCAAAAGCTTATTAACTATTTTTGATAAAATCGGGGTTAATTACGAAGCGGGCGATAATTGGTTAAAAGTATTACCGAGTAAAAATATAAAGCCCTACGATATAAAAACTCATGAATATCCCGGCTTCCCGACCGACCTGCAGGCTCCTTACGTAGTTTTAATGACCCAGGCCCAGGGGACTTCATTAGTCCAGGAAACTATTTATGACCGCCGTTTAATCTGGACCGATATGCTTTCGCAAATGGGCGCGGGCATTACGATGTGCGATCCGCATCGAATTGTAATCAATGGCCCGAGCCAATTATACGGTAAAAAATTAATCAGTCCGGATATTCGGGCGGGCATCGCTTTAGTTATCGCCGCCCTAATCGCCCAGGGGCAAACGGAAATCGATAATATCTACCAACTTGACCGCGGCTATGAAAAATTAGACGAGCGCCTAAGAACTCTCGGAGCTGACATAAAAAGAGTCGCCTAAAAATACTAATTATGACTTACAAAACTCGCCAGTGGCTTTATCGTCTTTTTATTTTACTGTTTATTATTTTGACTACTTATACTTCTCTTTACGCTACCGGCTACCAACTTAATTTCCGCGGCGGGTTCCGCCTTAACCACTTATTAGTTAAAACCGGAACTTTGGCGCTTAACTCTCAGCCGAGCGGCGCTAATATATATATAAACGACCACCGCCAAACTAATTTTTCCTTTAAAATTTCAGGTGATAATAATTTAAACACGCCGGCAAAAATAAAAAATTTGGCTCCGGGGGAATATGATGTTCGTTTAGAAAAAGATGGCTATTGGACCTGGGAGAAAAAATTAGATATTCTCGCCGAGCAAACTACCTACGCCGAAGATATCAATCTATTTAAAAAGGATTCTCTCTTAAATATACTGGAATGCAGTTGCCAAGAGATAGACCTTAGCCCTAACCGCCGCTATCTACTCTTGAAGCAAGGTCAAAAAATAATTGACTTAAAAAATAATAAAGAAACTAAACTTAATTTGCCCGATGCGATAAAACAGGAACAATGGCTAAGCGGCAGTAATAAAGTTTTAATTAATAATCATTTATTTGATTTAGATAATGGTACCGATACTGATTATCAAAAGATCATCGGCCCGGATATAAACCAGTTATTTTATCAGGAGGCGGATAATCGTCTTTACTATCAATATAAAAACTCTTTAAATTATTTCGATCTTAACAAAAAAAACAGCGAGAGTTTGTTAAGTGGGGATAATTACTTGAGTTATTATTTGAAAGACAATTCGATTTTCTTTTTGGTCAGTCAGGATAAAAAAATCAGTTTGCGTAGCTATGATCTCAACAGTAAAAATTTAGAAGAGCTTGAGCTGCCATTTTCCAGCGGCTATAAATTCCTTGACGAACCGGTGAAATGGCTTAATATTTATGATGAAAATAATGAGACTCTTTATGTCTTAGACCCGGGGACATTAAAACCGATTCGAGACGCAATAAAGAATTTTCGCGGCGGCGTCTGGCTGCAGGCGGATAAATTATTATACTACACGGATTTCGAAATTTATTTATTTGACTTAAAGCAAAATAATAAAATTCTAATCAACCGCATCGGCGAAGAGATTAATGACTTGATTTGGCAGGCTAAAAATAATTATATTATCTACGCCACTAAGACGAGCCTCAACACCTTAGACTTCGCTAATAATAATATCGTTAAATTACTAAGCGCCGATAACATTTCTTCTATATTTTTAGATGCTAAAAATAATACCCTATACTTTACCGCCAAAGTTGGAGACAAAAGTGGTTTATATAAAATGATCGTGCAATAATAATTCATTATGACTTCTTAAAACCCCACCTTCTAAATTGAGGCGGGGTTTTGTTTTCTTCTCTAGTTTTAAAATATTAATTCTAAAATTCGTTATTCAAGCTCTTGATCAACTTTTTCAAATCCGCGCTAATTTCCTTATCTTTGAGTCCGAACTTAATCGAGGCTTTAAGGTAATTGAATTTATTGCCAGTATCAAGCCATTCGCCAGCAATTTTTTTACCGTAAATCGGGCGTTTGTTTTCCAGCATAATGGCAAAGGCATCGGCCAGGCGGATTTCGCCGGAAGCACCGTGTTTCATCCCTTTGAGGACATTAATCACTTCGGGTGTAATCACGTATATACCCGGGGCGGCTAAATTTGACGGCGCCCTATCGGGC
>JAPLVX010000036.1:0-1884 GCA_026396945.1 Candidatus Falkowiibacteriota bacterium | reverse complement strand
CACGGTATCGCCGTATTTTTCATAAACTTCAATCACCTGTTTAGCGGCCGCCGCACAATCATCATAAAGCGTATCGCCAAACCAAACCAAAACCGCCTCATCCTTACCGATAAGATGGCTGGCGCAATTAATCGCGTGGCCATCGCCCAGAGGTATTGGCTGGCGTACATAGGAAAATTTAGCCAGATTCTCTATCGCTTTAACCTTCTTTAATAAATCAAGTTTGTTTTTCTCCACTAAGGTTTTTTCTAACTCAAAGGAATAATCAAAATGATCCTCAATGGCGCGCTTGCCGCGACCGGTTACAAAGACGATTTCTTCAATCCCAGCCGCGACTGCACCCTCCACCAAATACTGGATGGTCGGTTTATCAACAACCGGCAACATCTCTTTCGGTTGCGCTTTGGTGGCGGGTAAAAATCTAGTCCCGAAACCAGCCACCGGAAAAATTGCTTTTTTAATTTTTTGCATATTTATAGATTAAAATTACTAAAAACATTTTTAATATTTTTATAAACTTCAAGCCAATTCCGACACGGGATAACGTTGGTTCGCCCGAAATTATCATGATGATCATAAAGAAAGATCTTGCCCCGATAATCAGCCGACAAAAAATTCAATAATTTTGGGTTGTCATCAATGATCCCGGCAACTTGTGGATATAGTTTCTCCAAAACTCCAGCCTTCCATTTATTTCCGTCATTATGATCAACCGTTATCGGCCGACAAATTATGGGCGCGACGGGAAAATTATGTTTATCAAGCCAATGTTTGGTCCCGGCCAAAACTGTTTCCGGGCGAATGGTCAAATAAGCGGCGATTGGAATAAGTTTGTTTATTCTCTCCAAACAAATACTAGCTTCTTCGATTAAAGGCAATTCCTTTTGAACGTCGTTAGAATTAACCTTGGCCATCATCCAGGCTAGAGCCTCCTGACTCTGCCAATAAGGCACATTTTGCGTATATCGATATTTTTCAATTATTTCTTTAACAGACAAATTTTCCGGATTACCAAATTTAGCCATCATTTTTTCCACCCAATGACCAATAGTCCAAGACAAAGTTTCGTCGATATCAACCGCCAAACCTACTTTTAATATTTTATATTTATTTTCATTGTCCATAAGTTACTTTCTTAATCCCCCATTTCGCAAAATACTTAAACAAGGAAAAAATATGAATCCAGGTAATTTTATCTTTGAGTAAAGCAATATACCAAGGATGACGAGCACTATCACGCCCATGATTATGAACGACGACTGCTTCGGGATTATAGATTACCTTTAAACCTTTAATCCAAATACTTCGGCAAAGATCAGTGTCTTCGAAATACATGAAATAACGTTTGTCAAAATGCGGGCTAAATATTTC
This sequence comes from Candidatus Falkowiibacteriota bacterium, assembly GCA_026396945.1. GTDB lineage: Bacteria > Patescibacteriota > Patescibacteriia > Patescibacteriales > UBA12465 > JAPLVX01. Next base: position 513 of record JAPLVX010000036.1, on the reverse strand, counting down.
TTGATTAGCTAAAACAATCTTCTTCTTGAACATTAGGCAGGAGCCCATCAGCCAATCAACGGCCTTGATAGAATTATGATCAAAATCGTTCATGGTAAAACTGTCGCGCAGGCCGGAAAAATAATCACCCAAAAAAGTTCGGCGTAGAATTGGCATCCAAAAAATTGGAAATTTAGAGCAAGAATATTGCAAAGAAGCGTCGGGGTAAATCAATTTCGGGCCCACCAGCCCGACGGTGGTATCATTATTCAAATAATCATACAGGATTTTAATAGAATCAAGGCCAACGATCGTGTCGGGATTTAAAATCAAAATATAATTCCCACTTGAGCTATCAATCCCCAGATTATTGCCGCCACCCATACCTAAATTTTTCGGACTTTCAATTAAATTGATCTTTTTATTCAATTTATTTAAATTACTTAAATCATCGCCGGAATTATTTTCTACCACAATAATCTCGTAGTTAATTTCGTTTAAATCAGCTTGCCAAATTGATTCAAGTAAACGATT
>JAPLVX010000090.1 GCA_026396945.1 Candidatus Falkowiibacteriota bacterium | reverse complement strand
TTCCGGTCGAATCGCCATCGCCGAATCAATTCTTATCAATGATACTTTAAAAGAGATGATCAACTCCGGGGACAAAAATTTAAATTTAACGGCCATAAAAAAGAGCCAGGATTTTATGGCCATTAAGCAGGATGGTTTCTTTAAGGTCTTGCAGGGTGTAACTACCATGGCCGAAGTTTTGCGAGTAATTGAAAGCTAATAAATATATTTTAATTTATGCCAATTTATCAATATCGGGCAGAAGACAAGAACGGTCGCAGCAAAACCGGGAAAATCGTCGGTTTAAATGACAAGGAAGCGGAATCTAAATTACGCAAAAAAGATCTCGCGGTGGTTAGCTTAAAAGAAGCGGGCCAATCGTTTTGGATTAAATTATCTTTATTAATTCAGCGCGTGCGCTCGAAAGATTTAGTTATTTTTTCGCGCCAATTTTCCGTCATGATTTCGGCCAATATGCCGGTAGTTGAATCACTCATGATTTTAGTTGATCAAACCAATAATTTTGCCCTAAAAAGTATTGTGGCCGATATCGCCCTGGACGTTGATAGCGGTGCCCTCTTATCCGACGCCTTTGCCCGCCAACCGCAAGTTTTTTCGGCGTTTTTTGTAAACATTATTAAGTCCGGCGAAACCTCGGGAAAATTAGACGAGGTTTTAAATTATTTAGCCGACGAAATGGAGAAAAATTACGACATGGTTTCTAAAATAAAAGGGGCGATGGTTTACCCGGTATTTATTATTTGTGGTTTAGTCGGGGTGGGTTTAATTTTAATGGTTTATGTAATTCCTAATTTAACCTCGATTTTAACGGAAACCGGACTGGCTCTGCCTTGGTCGACCCGGGTGGTAATTTGGACCTCTAATTTTTTACGAAATTTTCTCTGGCTAGTAATTTTACTTTTGGTTGGCGCCGGGTTTTTACTCCGGTTTTATTTAAAAACCGCTACCGGCCGACGTAATTTTGATTTGTTAAAAATAAAATTACCGGTCTTCGGTCGACTCTTCAAATATATTTATTTAATGCGCTTCACTCGCTCCTTAAATACTCTGCTTAAAGGCGGAGTAACCATTACTAAGAGTTTGGAAATTACGGCCGATGTCGTCCGAAATGAAATTTTTCGGGAGTTAATTATGGAAACCTTGCAATCGATTAAAGACGGCAACCCCTTAGCCACGGTTTTTGAGGACAGTGATTATATCCCCAAGATGGTCCCGCAAATGATTTCGGTTGGCGAGCGCAGTGGTAAGATAGAAGTTGTCCTGGAGAAAATATCGGATTTTTATACTCGCGAATCTTCAGCGATGTTAAATAACCTAAGCACGATCATGGAACCCCTGATCATGGTCATTATGGGAATCGGGGTGGCGATTATGGTGGCGGCGGTAATTTTGCCGATGTATAATTTAGGCCAACAATTCTAAACAAGGATTTTGCTATTTTTAGTGATTATTGTTTGTCGTCAGATGAAAATTATGCTATATTTTAAGAAAGGGAATAAATTATGGTTGGTTTGAGTATTTTGTTTTGTTTCAAATACTCAATTCGTTATTTCTATGAAAAAAAACAACAAAGGTTTTACCTTGATTGAGTTGTTGGTGGTAATTGCCATTATCGGCTTACTTTCAACTTTTATTTCTATGAAAAAAAACAACAAAGGTTTTACCTTGATTGAGTTGTTGGTGGTAATTGCCATTATCGGCTTACTTTCAACTTTATCAATCGTGGCTTTAAACAACGCCCGGGCCAGGTCTCGTGACGCCCGCCGGGTGTCTGATATTAAACAGATGCAAACGGCCTTGGAACTTTATTTTAATGACGTGGGCACTTATCCCTCGCAAAATATTATCGCCTCGGCGACGATTGCTAACGGTTCAGTAACTTATATGAAGACCGTGCCGACCCCGCCAACCCCAAATGATGGTAACTGTTCAACTACGACTAATACCTACGCTTATACTCAGACCGGTACCAACGGCTCTTCTTATAATATTACCTATTGTGTCGGCCAAACTATAACTAACGGTCCAACCGGTGGTATAATCCAAACGGCGACGCCGGCCGGTATTAAATAACTTATCCCCCACCATTAATTATTTACAGAAGTTTTTAAAAGTGGTATTATAAAAATATATAGAAAATATATAGATTGAATTATTTTATATAAATTAAATTATTTCTATGAAAAAAAACAACAAAGGTTTTACCTTGATTGAGTTGTTGGTGGTAATTGCCATTATCGGCTTACTTTCAACTTTATCAATCGTGGCTTTAAACAACGCCCGGGCCAGGTCTCGTGACGCCCGCCGGGTGT
>JAPLVX010000051.1 GCA_026396945.1 Candidatus Falkowiibacteriota bacterium | reverse complement strand
TGCCGGGGCGGGGCCAGAACTAGATTATTTAAAGAAACTAAGTCTTGATCTTAATTTGACGCCCCAAGTCGAATTTCTAGGTTTCAAAAGTGGGTCAGTGCTTGATGATCTAATCAGCCAAGCCAAGGCCATTGTTATACCCTCTATTTGGCCAGAAAACATGCCTTTTAGCCTTTTAGAGTCAATGGCTAGGGGTAAAGTCGTTTTAGCTTCCAAAGTCGGCGGTTTAGGCGAATTAATCAAAGATAAAATCAATGGCTTCATCTTCCTCCCTAATTCACCAAGAGACTTAAAATCAAGCCTAGACTTATTAAATCAGGCAAATTTATTAGCCATTGGACAAAAGGCCAGAGAAACTGTCGCCCCCTTAGAACTACAGAAACATTTAAACAAGCTAACGGGTATTTACCGGGAATTAATTTAAAATAGCTTCCTCGCTCGGCCAAGGCTCAGCTAACATCTTGGATAATCTAAATACCAAAAACAGCCTGCTTAAAGGCTGTTTTTAGATATCACGAGGATTAATAAATTTATTGTATCTTGAAATTAATACTGTAAGTTAAACCGGAATTTTGGCCGTCAGTCTTAATATCAACCCAAGTACCTGATGGGTTGCCGATAGGCGCCTTAGGCACGGTTAAGGTTTGAGTAAAGCGCCCCTTCCAGTCAGCGCTAATTAAATTTTTACTACCAGCAAAATCAACTATAATCGGCTCTTGGGGGAAGAAGCCGCCACCATACAAAGTGACAATAGCGCCAGTAGCGCCGATATTATGATCAAGGGCTAAGAATAGAGTTTCCTGGGTAGAGCTAGTCGCTTCTTCTTCGGCGCCAAAGAAAGCAATTTTCTTTAAATTTTGATCTAAAACTAAAATACTAGAATTATTAAAAACAACTAGGCGGTCGCCGCTATTGGAATTTAAAACTTTTAAGCCCATCGCCCAGCCCTCGGCTTTACCCAAATTAGTCGTATAAGCATATTTAGCTACTTTCATATCATCCTTTTTTAACTTAACCACTCCGTAACCATTAGAAAAATACAGGTAATCATTGCCTAAGGTGCTATCAACATCATAGCCGGTTTGATCAAGATGCTTAAAAGAACCGAGAAGATTACCGCTAAAATCTAATTTTTAAACTTTATGATTATTATCTAAATTACTATAAGCGACGGCGAACTCTTTAATTAAAGACCGCGTTGCGCGATCAAAAATTTGTAAATTAGAACCATCAATCGCAAAAATAAACTGTTCACTATTATTGGAACGAATACTATAACGATTCGAGGGTTTAAAATCATAAGAATCAATCGAGGTTAAATCTTGATCCCAGATCTTAATACTTTTATTACCGATAGTGACCACCCGATCACCGAATTTATCTACTCGATAATACCACTCCCAATAAGTATTCTTTACTTTCTTTTCCAGTTTAGCGCTGCTCAAATCGGTGATATCATATTTGTAAAGGCTAAAATCAGAAGTTGCATAAACATATAAACGACCATGCTCTTCGCTTAATTTTGAATCAGAAAAAATTCCGTATTTATTATAAACCGGATCGAAGGGTTTAAACTTTAATACCCTGAGTAAACCATCATCAGTTAGTTTAAAAATCTCTAAACTGTCTGTGTTGGTCGTAGCGACGACAATTTGGTTAGAATAATTAATCGCATCACCAGAATAATAAGATTTAATCTTACTATTACTTGGTTTGACCGCAAAGATTAGGATTAAACCAACAATCGCTAAAGCTAAAAAACCAATTTTTGTGCCTTTTTTCATATTTTTATCTAATATTAAAACAATTTTTTCAATAATAAATGAATTTACTTGCGTAACTTTATATATTACACAGTTAATTTAAATCTGTCAACTTTATACTATTGACAAATCCAAATAGATATACTAGAATATAAGGTTAATATAAATCAATAAATATGGAACTTAATACTTTATTAAGAATACTTAGAAAACGGTCCGGAACGATTTTTGCCATCGTGCTAATATTTTTCCTATTGGGTTTAGCTCTGACCTTTAGCCAGCCCTTAAAATATCGCTCTAAATCTCGTTTATTAATTATTCAGAATATAAATGCCGATCCTTATACGCTGTCTCAGTCAAACCAATATTTAAGCAATCTATTTTCTGAGGTTATTTACTCTAGTTCTTTCTTCGATTTAACCTCTAGCAACAGCCAATTTAATATTGATAAAAATTATTTTAGCGGTAACTATAAAAAACAAATGAAGACTTGGGGGAAGACAGTGGAAGCTAAAAGCGTCGGGAACACCGGCATTATTGAAATTGATATCTATCATCAGGATCCGGCTCAAGCAAAACAAATTTCTTTGGCGGTTAATAATACCTTAATGACCCAAAGTTTTAATTACCAGGGAACTGACCAGAATCAAATTAAATTTAATGTGATTGACCAACCGATCGTATCTGATTATCCGGTCAAACCTAATTTAATAGTTAATTTAGGCGGATCACTAATTTTCGGTTTGATATTCAGTTTTTTCTATCTTTATCTTTTCCCCGGCCGCCAAGAAAAATTATCTAAACAAATGAGAAAAACTATTAATGATAAACTAATAACTAATAATTATAATCGAGTAAACCAACCAGCCCCGAATCGGCCAAACCAAGATCCTGAAGTTGCTTATGAGAAAATCACTGTTCAAGAAGAATATTACCAGCCGAATTATCAGGCCAACGGTCCGACTAATTTACCAATCGAAACCACGACTGCCGAAGATTTAAACAATAATAATTTTGAATTGCGTGGCAATATTGGCAATATTTTAAAATAAAATTTAAATAATCTAAAAACTTTTGGTTTTTAGATTCAGCCCTAATTAATTTAAGCAGTTAATCGTATAATTTAGGCCTGAAATTAGAAACCAATTAAAAGAGAAAACTTCTGATTTTAATGATGATGATCTTAGCCGCGCTAAATGTGCCGGCCCAAAGATTCCAAGCCATGGTCGGTAACGGTTATGGCGAACAAAAGGGCCACGGAGACCTGACTTATCGTTTCCTTGAACTAAGGTGGCTTCCGTTTCTGCGAAATGAACAGGAATGTAAGCTAGGGTTTTTCGGTAACCTGACCCAGGTCAGCAGTAAGATCGATGGCTATGTCTTCAATAGTCTGGAAAAGACTATTGGTCTCACCCTCGAGTATTGCCCCAGTAGCTATTCTTACTACACGGATGTTTATAGCTGGATTAATGTCGGCTATAAATTTTCCGAAGATAGCGGCGGGATTAA
>JAPLVX010000028.1 GCA_026396945.1 Candidatus Falkowiibacteriota bacterium | reverse complement strand
TTTTACTTTTTCCGGAGTAACTAGAAAAGAAATTACTGAGGCGACGGCCGGCGATATTGTAATGGTGGCTGGTTTGGCGGACATTTATATCGGGGAAACAATCGCCGAAAACCCGGAGCAAGCGCCACTTCCCGCCATTAAAATTGATGAACCGACGATTTCTTTGAATTTTCTAGTTAATAATTCTCCTTTTGCCGGTCGGGAAGGAAAATACGTCACTAGCCGTCAAATTAAAGAGAGATTAGAAAAAGAATTAGAGGTTAACGTCGGTTTAAAAATAAATTTTGCTGATAATAGTTTTTGCAAAGTTTACGGCCGCGGCGAACTGCATATCGCTATCTTGCTGGAAAATTTAAGACGTGAGGGTTTTGAACTTCAAGTCTCCCAACCTCAGGTAATTATTAAGGAAGAGAACGGACAAAAATTAGAACCTTTTGAAGAAGTAACGATTGATATCCCGGAAAATATGTCCGGCGTAGTGATTGAAAAGGTTTCCAAACGCAAGGGTTTAATTACTAATCTCAAAACTCATAATGGCCAAACGAGAATAATTTTCGAAATGCCAACCCGCGGGCTTTTGGGCTACCGCAACGAGTTTGTGGTTGACACCCGGGGCGAAGGCATTCTTTGTACCCATGTTTCCGGATTCAAACCTTACGTTGGCGAAATCGAAAAAAATCAATTAGGCTCAATGGTATCGATGATTACGGGGAAGGCCTTGGCTTTTTCTCTGTGGAATTTACAAAATCGGGGCACTCTTTATATTGAACCCAATATTGATGTTTATGAAGGCATGGTAATCGGTAATGTTGCTAAGGGCAATGATTTATCGGTTAATCCGATTAAAGGCAAACAATTAACTAATGTTCGCGCCTCCGGAACCGATGAAGCAATTAAATTAATTCCACCCCTAAATTTGAGTTTAGAAATCGGCATGGGGGTAATGAATGGCGATGAATATTTAGAAATCACTCCGAAAAGCATACGCCTAAGAAAGCAATTCCTAACCGAAAATGAACGAATTAAAAATAAAAGGAAGTAAAAATTATCAAGGATTAAATTATTAAATTTCAATAATATTTTATTTTTTTATAATTAGTGCTATATTATAAAGGTAATAAAACTATAGCTAAGACTAAAAATATGAGAAAAAAGGGCTTTACCCTAATTGAATTATTAGTGGTAATCGCAATTATTGCTTTGCTGGCTACGATCGCGGTTATTTCCTTGGGACAAGCGCGCTCGCGAGCGAGAGATGCGCGTCGTTTATCAGATGTTAAACAAATACAAACGGCGCTCGCCCTTTATGATCATGACGCCGGTTCTTATCCGGCCAATTTAGCTTCCGGAACAATTGCTTATGCCAGCAATACTTATATGACGATTATACCGACACCGCCGCTTCCGGACGATGGTTGCGTTGGCTCGGCTGTGTATACTTATACCGTCCAAGCGGTTGGGAGCGACGTAAATGGTTCTTACTCTCTCCGGTATTGTTTGGGTTCGGCCACTTCCGGTGTTGGCGCCGGCTTGAATACTGCCACTCCGGCTGGAATTCAATAAAATATTTAGTAAAATTTTGAAATCGCCTTTAAAAATAGCTTTTGAGAGGCGATTTTTTGCTTTATGATAAAATTCCGCTATAAAAAAGAAAAACC
>JAPLVX010000035.1:27649-29110 GCA_026396945.1 Candidatus Falkowiibacteriota bacterium | reverse complement strand
CTTTCTTCAAGTGTTTTTTTAGTTTAGCGGATACGGTAATATAGTCAATCCGCCAACCAATATTACGACTCCGGGCCGTGGCCCGAAAACTCCACCAAGAATACTGAATTTTTTGGCCATTTAAAAACCGATAGGAATCAATCAGGCCACTGGCTAAAAATTTGGAGAAATCCTCTCGTTCCTCGGGCGTAAAACCGGCGTTGCCTTCATTATCTTTGGGCCGCGCTAAATCAATTGCTTCATGAGCCACATTAAAATCCCCCATGAGCACGACTGGTTTTTTCGCCACTAGTTTTTTAAGGTATTTTAAGAGGGCGGAGTTAAAATCTATCTTATAAGGCAAGCGGCTAAGCTCGTGGTTAGAGTTAGGAAAATAAACATTTACTAAATAAAATTTCTCCAGCTCCAAAACTTGCGTTCGACCTTCAATGTCAAATTTCTTGAGACCAAAACCATTTTTAAGCGCTAGAACCTTTACCTTGTCTTTTACTAAGAGCGCCGTTCCGCTATAACCCGGACGCTGAGCGCCGAAAAAATGCTCCTGGTAACCAGCCAAATCAAAATCATGCTCGGCTTTTTTGGCATCGGAAATTTTAGTCTCTTGTAAGCCAATAATATCTGGCTGTTCTTGCCGTAAAAAATCAGCCAAACCCTTTTTGGCCACTGCCCTAATTCCATTGACATTCCAAGAGATTATTTTCATAAATTTTATTCCTTTTTTCGGGCTTTATGTTATAATAAAAGTATAATTAAAATTAACTTATTTTACAATGAGTTTAGAAGATAGAATTAAGCTGGCGGACATTAAATCCCGCCATCAAAAAGCGATTAGAGCCTGGTATAAAAAACCGCCGGGTAAGATTAGTCTGATAATTTTAGGGCTGGTTTTATTGATAGCCATTTATTCGTTCTTATATGTGCTTGACCAGGTTAAAATTATCCGGCAGGAGCAACAAAATGCCTTGGCTTTAAACCAGCAAAAGTTAGTTGAAGCTACCTTGTACGGCACTGATAGCTATTATTTGGGTACTAATAACCCAAAATTAATTATTGTGGAATTTTCCGACTTTGCCTGCCCCTTCTGCCAACAATTTTCCAGTGTTATTCGCCAAGCCGGGGAAAAATACAAAGATAAAATAAAAATTATCATCCGTGATTTCCCAGTAATTAGCGAACAGTCGATTGATCTGGCTGAAGCGGCTCGTTGTGCCGGCGCCCAAGGAAAATTCTGGGAAATGCATGACGCCTTATTCGCTAAGCAAGATGATTTAAAGAAGGACCCGGCGAGTCTTGGCGTCAATCTCCGTTCCTTGGCAACTGATCTTAAACTTAACGCTGATGATTTTAGTCTTTGTCTGGAGGATAAAGCTTATTTAACGGTTATTGAACAAAATAAAAAAGACGGCGACACTTTAGGAGTAGTAAAAACACCCACCTGGTTTATTGGTCGTGATCGAGCGG
>JAPLVX010000035.1:22709-27635 GCA_026396945.1 Candidatus Falkowiibacteriota bacterium | reverse complement strand
GCTGGTTATTTAGAAGAGGCTAAATTCAATGCCCTGATCGAGAAATACCTCAATAAAAATTAATATGATCCAAATAAGAATCCACGGTCGTGGCGGCCAAGGCGTAGTCACGGCAGCCGAGTTAGTGGCCATCGCCGCTTTTAATGAAGGTAAATACACTCAAGCTTTCCCGGTTTTTGGCGTGGAAAGAACCGGCGCGCCAATTCAGTCTTTTGTTCGAATAAGTGATCAAGTTATTAGCACTCGAGAACAGATTTATGAACCGGATATTTTGATTATTCAAGATCAAACGTTGCTCACCGGTGTTAATGTTTTTAGCGGCAGCGACTCTAAAACTCAGGTAATAATTAACAGCGCCTTAAGCCCGGCCCAGATTTATCAAAACATCAAAAAAAACAATCAAACCAAAGGCTGGCCTAAATTATTAATTAAAGAAAAAAACATCTTTACTTCCCCGGCCACCGAAATTGCTCTGGAAATATTTAAAAAAAATTTAGTTAACACGGTTATTTTAGGCGCCCTGGCTCGCTATACAAAATTAATCACTCTCGCCTCAATTAAAAAAGCGATTGCCGTAAAATTTGCCGATAAAAATCCGGAGCTCGTCAGCCTTAATATGCGAGCGGCGCTCAAAGCTTTTTCTTTATGAAAACAAAAATTAAAAAAATAAATAAAATTCCCCTGGCTTATCCTAATTCATCCCTGGCCAACAAAACCGGGGCTTGGCGCACTTATCGTCCGCAAACCGATTATCAAAAATGTACTGGCTGTGCCTTGTGTTCTAAAATTTGCCCGGACGCTTGCATTGAGATGATTAACCGAAACGATAAAAATATTCCAGTAACTTACTATGATTATTGCAAGGGTTGTGGCTTATGCGCGGCTGAATGTCCAGTGAAAGCGATTATCATGAAAAGGGATTATTAAAATCATTTTATGAAATCAGCCAAAGACAATTACGAATTATTAGAAGGTTCCCAAGCGATCGCCCGCACGATTAAAAATTTAGAGCCGGCAGTCATTTCGGCTTACCCGATTACCCCGCAAACTCATATTGTTGAAATTCTAGCCAAATATAAAGCCGATGGTTTGGTTAATTGTGAGTATGTGCGCGCCGAAAGCGAATTCGCGGCCGCTTCTATAGTCTTAGGAGCCAGCGCCGCCGGCGCCCGGGTTTATAGCGCCACCAGTTCTCAGGGTTTACTCCTCATGACTGAAGTAATTTTTAATATTGCCGGGATGAGATTACCGGTCGTTATGACCTGCGCCAACCGTTCTGTCTCGGCGCCCATAAATATTTGGAATGATCACAGCGACGTGATGGCAATTCGCGACACCGGTTGGATTCTACTTTTCGCCGCTAATCACCAGGAAGCGGTTGACCAACATGTGCTCGCCTATAAACTGGCCGAGAAATTAAATCTACCGGTGATGGTTAATGTGGATGGTTTTATTATAACTCATTCTTATGAAAGCGTAATTATTCCAGAGTTAAGCTTAATCAAAAAATATTTACCAGACTATAATCCGCTTCTCGGCACTTATTTAAATCCGGACGCTCCCGTAACTTTAGGCGCTTTCTTCACTCCCGATTATTATCAAGAGGCGAGACAAACTCTTCATCAGGATCTACTGGCCAGCCAAACGGTCATTAAAGAGGAATATAAATTATACAAAAAACTTAGTGCCCGCCAGGAAGCTGGTATGGCAAAACCCGCAATCGATAACGGCCTAATTGAATATTATGGACCGAAAAAGCCAAATTTGATTTTAGTCGCTCTCGGTTCGGTAATCGGCACGATTCAAGAAACGATTAAAAGCGAAAACATCGGGCTCCTAAAAATAAAGACCTACCGCCCTTTTCCGGGAGAAGAAATTGCAAAAATTCTCTCAAGCGCAAAAAACGTCGCCGTGATTGAAAAAGCAATTAGCCTGGGTAATATGGGTCCGCTCTATAGCGATATCAGGGGCGCTCTGACTAAAAATAATCGATTAAACATTAGTAATCATATTGTTGGTCTGGGTGGACGAGATGTGACTAAAAAAATAATCAAGGGAATTATTAAAAGCGCGAGCGGCCGAGCCAACGAGGCTAAATTCTGGGGTTAATAGTTTTAAAAGTGACAATAATCTTGTATATGAGGAGAAAAATCACCAAACAAAAATTACTTAATCTATTATTGGCTTTTTTAATTGTCGCGCCCACAATCATTTTAAGTTTTAGCGCGGCGACCAATTATGCTTTAGCTCAAGTTGATAAACCCCTCTATTTTCAGCCGGAAATTAGTGTCCCCGGTTCAAATTTCCAAGCTAACGCGACCACCACAATGACCGAAAGAAGCACGACTTATATCGGCCAGTATATTTCCGCTTTTTATAATTACGCCATGGGCATCGTCGGTATTGTGGCCGTAATTGTTTTAATGATCGGCGGCGTAATTTGGTTAACTTCTGGCGGCAATCCTAATAAAGTTGGGCAAGCCAAAGATTTAATAGTTGGCAGTATTACTGGCGTCGCTTTGCTCTTGGGTTCTTGGATTCTTTTAAATACGGTTAACCCTAATTTAGTGAAGTTTAAAATTAATGCCGTTAATTATATAGCTGAATTACGTATGGGCTGCTGCGAATATGGCAATAATGCTTATAAAATAGACAATGATGCCTGCAAAAAAAACGGAGGCACTTTTTATGACCCCACGGTCGACACTATTTATATAATATCCGGCGGCAAATGCCAGGCGCTAAAATTAAGATGCAATATTAAAAGGGACTGCGACGGTAATGTTGTTTGGTGTATTAATAACGATGTTAAAATTACCACCAAAGATAATTGCGGTAATTATTTTGCCCCGGTCATGAAGCTTTTATACGAATTGAAAGATGGCGGTTGTGGTTCACAAACGGAATGCTCGGGTAAGACGGCCAGCTGTACCGGTGTTAAAGACGGCGAGAAATGTGAAAAAACTGGTACTGGCAAAGATCTTAGCGGCTATTGTTATTTCTCCATGTGCTATCTGGATACTGGCAATGAACAAGAGCCTTGCGGCCTGAAACCAGGCGCCTTCTGTTCGGCAACACTCTGTAGTAATTTAGGACAAGTTGGAAAAACATATTATAACGACACGAGCGGCGGTCGCAAGTGCGCGGCTGATCTTTTATGCTGTTATACCGAGTAAAGTGTTAATATATGGAATATCAAAATAAATTTATCTCCCCTGGTCACAACGCTTGTGCTGGTTGCGGTCAACTAGTCGCGACTCAAGCCGTGATGCGAGGTTTAAATAAAGATACAATTATTGCCAACGCCACCGGTTGTTTAGAGGTGACGACCACTTCTTACCCGCAAAGCGCTTGGGGCTTACCCTGGATTCATTCTTTGTTTGAAAACGCCGCCGCCGTCGCCTCCGGTATTTTGGCGGCTTTAAACAAAAAGGGCGATGTTAAAACTAAAGTTGTCGTTCAAGCCGGTGATGGCGGAACTTATGATATTGGCTTTGGCTTAATCAGCGGGATGTGGGAACGAGGGGAAAATATTTTATATATTTGTTACGACACCGAAGCTTACTCCAACACTGGTATCCAGGCTTCTGGTTCAACTCCTTATGGCGCCAGTACTACAACTAGTCCTGAAGGTTTAAAATCAATCGGCTCAACCCAAAGAAAAAAAGATATGCTCGCCGTTGCCCTGGCTCATAAATTAAATTATGTCGCCCAAAGCACGGCTGGTTTCCCGGATGATATTACGAACAAAGTAAAAAAAGCTCTGGCCCTAAATGGCCCTAGCTATATCCAGATTCTTTCTCCCTGTATGCCTGGTTGGAAGATTAATAATAATGAAGCGGTGATGGTGGGAAAATTAGCCGTGCGCACCGGTCTCTATCCTTTATTGGAGTACGTAAATGGTCAATTATCAAATTCGAGCATCAAAAATAATTTTCAAGCTCTAGCCGTAGAAGAATACTTAAGCCAGCAAGGTCGCTTCAAACATTTAAAACCCGAGGCTGTAAAATATATCCAAGATTTAGCTGAGGAAAATATTAAGCGGCATAAACTATGAAAAAATTTCTATTTTTATCAGCCTTAATTTTCATCTTTATTGTTTTTCCGTTTAAAGAAACAAAGGCTTATTGTGTTTGGCGGCAAATTCAAACCTTGGCGGCGCCACCAGGCCAGCCTAGCCAGACTACCACCTGTCTAGGCAATGAGGCGATATCGCCGGCGACTACTTGCGGCGGGGCCGTGCCGGCTCATTCCAATTGCTGCTGCGACAACAAGCAAACTAGCCAACCAACTTGGGAACAAACTATGGCCCGGATTGATGCTGCCCAAAATGGCAAAAAGCCAATGTTCACCATCCCTAACTTAGCTATAGAAATTCCTGGTATGGCTAGCTTTACCCAGGGGACTTGCGTGACTGGCACGGATGGTAAAACCAATTGCACGGTTAATTGGATCGGTGAATATATCGGTGGCGTTTATAAATATGCTTCAGGCGTAGCCGGGATTCTAGCGGTTATTGTTTTAATGATTGGCGGCATAATCTGGCTCATCTCGGGTGGAGATGCGACCAAAATTGGTCAATCAAAGGAATTGATTATTGGCAGTATCAGCGGCTTAGTATTACTCCTATGTTCTTATGTTATCTTATATCAAATTAATCCGGGTTTAACGAAATTTAAAGCTTTGACCTTGGGATATATTTCTGAATTTGAACAGTTAGCTAAAGCCAGAGACAGCGGTACCGCCGAGCAGTACAAAAATTCCCCTTGTCCGACTGACGCGGAATTAGCGGCCGGGGTCAACTTTTATGCAACCGGCTATTACAAACCGGCCTGGGAAGATTCTGATAATTTTCGTTGCGTAGTGGCGATGCAATGCTCCTGTCCTAACGGGCAAGATACCAGTAAAGATTGCGACCAGCTTTAC
>JAPLVX010000035.1:8414-22683 GCA_026396945.1 Candidatus Falkowiibacteriota bacterium | reverse complement strand
TTACGGAAAAAATTATCCTGGTTATCACCCTTGCAATTCTTTCCCTGCTTCAACCCTTTATTGCAACAAAACAAAAAGCGGTAGTGAGCCCCAGATCGGCGATATTGCCGGCCCAAGTAATTGTTCTAACCTGCCGCTTAATTCACAGGTCTGTTTCAAAGGACAAACCTATACTATTAAAGATGCTGGCGGCGGTATTAAAGGCAAGAGAATCGACGTTTGGAGCGGTACTTCTTTGAAGATTGCCTTAAGTGTTACTGGCGTTGGTATACTAAAAAAGGGTCCCTGCAATTAGTGCCCCCGATCCATCGCTTCATTCGCCAGTTGGTCCGCCTCATGATTGAGTTCGCGGCGAATATGAGAAAATTTAATATTCTTAAAACTTAAACTTAAATTATATACTTCTAAAAACAAAGGCGCCAAGTCTTTGTTTTTTACTTTGTACTCTCGATTTAATTGCTTAACCACCAGTTCACTATCGAGATAGAATTGTAAATCCGTAGCGCCTAAGGTTTTGGCTTTCTTCAAAGCCGCGATAAGCGCTTTATATTCGGCTTGATTATTAGTCGCCACGCCTAAATACTCAGAAATTTCTCCAATCAATATTTTTTTTTCGTTATAGATAACGACGCCGAGACCGGCCGGTCCGGGATTACCTCGCGCCCCGCCGTCCGTATAAATAGTTAGTTTCATATTTTATAATTTTATAAAAGTTTTATTAAAAATTTCAATATAATTCAAGACGCTTATGTTATGCTCTAACCCTGGGCCCGGTGGTGGTCATAAATCCAAACTTAACAATTGGGTTTCGGGGTTCGACTCCCCGCGGGTCCACTTTTAACATTGCCGAGATTGACAAAAAAAAATATCTTGCTATAATTATAATATTGTTAAGTTTGGGTTTTGCAAATTGTGACCATCATAAACTCAAAAAACATCCCCACTTGGGGTTGTTTTTTTATGTGCCCTTCTTTGAATCAGACAATTTAATATCCACAATTTTTAATTGAATATCCCGCCGGCCGTTAAATTCATTAATATCTAGGTAGTAGACTAAATCAATTTGATCCCCAACTTTAAAATCTTTATATTCTTCGGCCGCGCCAAAAGCAATCGCCCAAAGATTATCAGCGCCACTAGCAACTCGAAGTTTAATATGCTGGTTATCAAAACCCATGGTCATAATATCATCTAAGCGCAAATTATAAGAAACGAATTTTGGTTGTGGGTTATTCTGACCATAGGGGGCTAAGGCGTTTAGCTGTTCAATCAAAGCAAAATTAAGTTCGCTTAATTTCAGGGCGGCTTCGATTTTTATTTTCGGTAATAATTCCTGACCGGTCAACTTATCAGTCGCCTCTTTAACAATCGCTTGTCTGAACTTATCCAAATCTGTCTCGTTGTTAACCGAGAAACCGCAGGCCATAGGATGACCGCCGTATTTATCTAAATACTCCGCCTTGCTTTCAATCGCCTCAATTAAATTAAATTCTTCAATCGAGCGACCCGAGCCTTTAAAAACCGTTTTTTTGACCACTAATTTATTATCAATTTGATCAAATTCAGCCGCTTCAATAATCCGCGTAATAATCAAAGTTGGACGATAATATTTCTCACAAATTTTTCCGGCCACTAAGCCAATTACCCCTTCATTCCAATTCTGATCTTCACCGGCCAGACCAATGATCAGCGGCGGGATATTAGCTTGATCAATTTGCGCCTCAACTTGGCTAATTATTTCTTCAGTAATTTGCTGACGGCTGGAATTACGTTGACTTAATTCTTGTGCCAAGGCCTTGGCTTCCAGCTCATCGGTGGTGGTGAGTAGGGCAAAGGCGGAATTGGCGTGACCGACCCGACTGGCCGCGTTTAATCTTGGTCCTATCTGCCAGCCAACATTCCAAGCTTCTAATTTTTTCCCGCCATTTATTTTCGCCGCTTTGATTAATTCATTTAAACCTAAACGCTGGCTGCGATTTAAAACCTCTAAACCCTTTTTAACTAGCAGGCGGTTCTCACCCAATAAACTGACGAGATCAGCAATGGTGCCGATCGCTACTAAATCTAAACTTTTTTCTAAAATTAATTTTTTCTGATTTAAAGGCAAATTAGCTTTATGCATTAAGGCCGTAATTAATTTAAAAGCGGTCCCCACTCCGGCGAGCGTTGGCCAGGGATAATTATTACGGCTATCGGCCGGATTGATAATTAAACAGTCCGGTATTTCTTTGGGGTCTTCGGGCAAAACATGATGATCGGTTATAATTATATCTAAGCCCAGCTCTTTGGCATAATTTACTTCCGCAAAATTACGAATTCCATTATCAACCGTAATTATTAAATCAAATCCGTTGGCGGCCGCTTGATTAATCGCCGCTTTATTTAACCCGTAACCCTCACTTACTCGATCCGGTAAATAAACATCAACTTCGGCATGCAAAATTCTCAAAGTTTCTAGTAGAATCACCGCCGCCGTCACCCCGTCGGCATCATAGTCACCATAAACCAAAATTTTATGGCCAGCTTTAATGTGAGAAATTATTAAATCAATGGCCACAGTCATATCTTTAAATAAGAAAGGGTCATAAAAAAATAAATCATCAAGAACTGAACCGCTTTGGTCGCTTATTTTTAAAACTTGAGCTGGATCTAATTCATTAGCCAAAAAAGCTTTAATACTCGGCTCAGTTGTCAGACCGCGATTAAAGAGTAATTGCAAAAGTAGCCGATTTATCTTCGGGTTATTTTTAATTATAGCGTCCGGCAAAACCGACGCGAGTTGCCATTGTTTCATAGATAAAAATTTAAGCTTAGCGGCCTAAAGAATTTATCACACCGCCAAGTTCAAATTTTCCCTCTAAAAACTCTAGAAGTAACTGGCGCCTAAGGTCCAAATCACCATCGACATAATCACCATGAGCGAGATGATAATCCAAACCACTCTGACAATTTTTTTACGCTTCATATATAATAATTAAATATTTATTAAGCTAGACATTGGATAAGGGGCGATCTTGGTGCTAACGTTTCAGAATCTTGACGAAAGTATCGGACGGAATATCCACGCTTCCCTTGCCCGCCGCCATCATTTTCTTTTTTCCTTTCTTTTGTTTCTCTAATAATTTTTTTTTCCGGCTAACATCGCCGCCATATAGTTTGGCGGTGACGTCTTTTCGCATGGCGGACAACCTTTCGGCGGCAATTACCTTGCCACCAATCGCCGCTTGTAATTTTACCACGAACATTTGCTTGGGCAAAGTCTCTTTCAAAATTTGGACGACTTCTTTGCCTTCGCGGAAGGCCTGATCACGATAAACAATTGTGGCTAGAGATTCAATAATGTCTTCGGCCACCATAATATCCATTTTAACGACGTCGGCCCGACGATAATCTAAATACTCATAATTAATTGAAGCGTAACCAGCCGAAACACTTTTAATTTTATCGTAAAAATCCGTTAAAATAGCCGACATCGGGATTTCGTAATGAAGTAAAACCCGACTATCGTCGCCTTCAGTTGAAAGATATTCAGTGTTTTTATAAAGCCCGCGTTTTTCTTGGGCTAATTTAATAATATTACCCAGATAAGTCTTGGGGCTTACAATATCAAGCGCCACCCAAGGCTCTTCAATATGGTCGATGAAAGTCGGATCGGGCAAACGTTGCGGCGTGCGAATAATAATTTCGGTACCGTCATTTTTAAAAACGCGATAAGCCACGCTCGGAATCGTAACGATTAAATCTAAATTATATTCGCGCCGCAATCTTTCTTGAAAAACCTCTAAATGCAGCAGACCTAAAAAGCCGCAACGGAAACCAAAGCCTAAAGCGTCCGATCGTTCCGGTTCATAAATCAAGGCGGCATCGTTTAGTTTTAATTTTTCCATGGCCTCGCGTAATTCTTTAAAATCATTACCTTCTTTAGGGAAAATTCCGGCGAAGACCATAGGTTTAACATCTTTGTAACCGGCCAATTGTTGAACCTTGGTCGAGTTATTAACCCCGATATTAGCGGTCAAAGTATCGCCCACCCGACATTCGGCTACTTGCTTAAAGCCGGTAATTACATAGCCGATATCGCCCGCATTTAAAATGCCGGTCGAAGAATAATCCGGTCGAAAAATTCCGATATCCAAGATTTCACTCTCGGCTTTAGTAGCCAGCAGTTTTAATTTGTCACCTTTTTTAAGCTGTCCGTCGAAAACCCGAACGTAGGCGACGACCCCTTTATATTCATCGTATTTCGAATCAAAAATTAAGGCTCGGGGATAATCGGCTCCGGCGGCATTAAGATTTGCTCGAGGGGCGCGGCCGTGGGCAATCACGGTGTCTAGAATTTCTTTAACCCCGGCTCCGGTCTTCCCGGAACTACAAATTATTTCCTCCTCTTGGCAACCTAATAATTTAATAATTTCTCTTTTAGTTTTGGCGATATCGGCCGCCGGCAGGTCAATTTTATTAACTACGGGAATAATAATTAGATCCTGTTCTAAGGCTAAATATAAATTAGCCAAAGTTTGCGCCTGGATACCCTGCGTGCAGTCAACCAAGAGAACCGCCGTTTCTACCGCCGCCAAAGAACGCGAAACCTCGTACGAAAAATCAACGTGGCCGGGCGTATCAATCAAATTAAGTTTATAGCCATTATAATCCATGGTTACTGGCTGTAATTTAATCGTAATTCCCCGTTCCCGTTCAATATCCATTCCGTCGAGTAATTGCTCTTTCATCTTTCGTTTCTCAACCGTATTGGTAATTTCTAACATCCGATCAGCCAGGGTTGATTTCCCGTGATCAATATGAGCAATAATACAAAAATTTCTAATTTTATTTAAATCAGACATGCTTTTTATATAAATAAAGCGACATTAGAATATCGCTTAAAGCTATCATTATCTTAGGTTATTTAAGAGTTTTGGTCAATTATGATTAGACCCCGCGCGCTTCACCCTGATCGTCAATCTCAACTTTTTTAAATGGCCAACGGTGAGAGAGCGAAGCTAGGAGACCAAATAACTCTTCACTTTTAAAAATATAACAAACCCCCAAATAAACAATTAGGCCCACGCCCAAAGAGGCGCAAAGCTGAATAAATACCCCGGTAAACCGCGTCATATCTATATACGGCCAAACTAATAATTTTGTCACCTGTAAGGCCGCACCGCCGACAATTGCGGCTAAACAGAATTTTCCGACTGACCAAAAAATATTTTTAATATCTAAATCTCCCACTTCACTATAAAGCCAGACGCCTAACAAAATAAAATTAACGATATTAGCTAAAGAGAAAGCCAGGGCGAGACCGGCTATACCCATACTCGGAGCTAAGAGTACGGACAAAACAACGTTCAGGGCAACTGTAATCAAACCTAAATAAAAAGGCGTTTTAGAATCATGACGCGCGTAGAAAACCCTGGTTAAAAGTGGAATCGTCGCTTGAGCAAATAGGCTTAGAGCAAAAAAAGCTAAACAATTCATCGTTAAAACAGTCGCTTGCCAATCAAATTCACCGCTCCCGAGTAAAACTCGGATTATCTGGGCGCGGAGAGTTATTAAAAAAACTGTGGCTGGGATGATAAAAAATAAAATTTGGCGAAACGGTAAAGAGAAACTCTTTTTGAGTTTATTCTTATCATGAGCAACCAAGGCGAGAGCGGGAAAAGCGGCCGTCGCAAAAGAAATGCCGAAGATGCCGATCGGAAAAGATTGCAAATTATTGGCAAAATTAAAAACCGATAAAGATCCGCTGGCCAAGCTGGAAGCGATAATAGTGATAACAACTAAATTAATTTGAGAAATCGCCAAACTCAGGGTCCGCGGCACCATCATTTTGGCAATTTGCCGAGTTTTTAAATCTTTAAAATAAAATTTTAATTTATAACGAAAACCAAGCCCAAAAACAGTCGGTACTTGAATCAGCATGTGTAGGAAGGCACCAATCACCACCCCGATCGCTAAACCAGCCAAGCCATATGGTTTAGATAAATATAGGGCGCCGACAATAATGCCCAAATTATACATAATCGGAGCAAAGGAAAAAAGGAAAAAACGTTTGAATGATTGTAAAACCCCGCCTAAAACACCGGAAATTCCTAAAAATATCGGCGACAAGAACATAATCCGCGTTAAATTGGCGGTTTGTCTTTGCGCTTCCGGACTAAAGCCTGGGGTAATCAGGCGAACTATTTGGGGAGCAAAGATCATCCCAATAACTGATAAAATTAAGAGAAACAAAGTTAACAAATTTAAAACATTAAGGGCCAAGCGCCAAGCTTCATGGTTAGGCGAGTCGCTATAGCAGGCGCCGGAATCACATTTCATATCTTTTATTAGTCCGGAAAATATCGGGATAAAACCGGCCGACAAGGCGCCCAAAACTAATAAATTGAAAATTAAGTCCGGAATCCGAAAAGCGGCATAATAAATATCCAAAGACTGGCTCGCTCCGAACTGGCCAGCTAAAATACGGTCACGAACCACCCCTAAGGCGCGTGAGGCTAAAGACGATAAAGCCACTAAAGCGGCGGCGACAGTCACACTATTTATTTGCTGACGAAAAATTTTTTTAAACATGTAAATTAGGTTTACAAATTATATACTCCGGGACATATATTTTATACATATATTACCCGGTATTACCCGGCCCAAGCCTCTATTCTATTTTATTTCTGAGTAAAAGTAAATATTGATAGGCTTCATAATAAGCCGGGTTAACAACCAGGGTCGCCTGCCAATAATAAGCGGCTTCCAAATACCGCTTCTGCAGGTAATAAAGACGTCCGAGATTAAATAAGGCCTTGTCATAATTGGGATTATAAGCTAATTCCAGATTAAATTCTTTTTCCGCGGCCGGATATTTCTTTTGATCTAAATAAACCAAACCGAGATTATTATGAGCCATTGGTTCTTGGTTATTTAAAAATAAAGCGTCTTGATATTGATTGATGGCGCCCGGCAAATCGCCGGATAAATAATACATTGCCCCTAAATTGGAGTGGGCAAAAGCTGAATGGGGCGACATGTTAACGGCGCCGCTCCAGAAAGCAAAGCGATCCCGAAAAATATGGCTTTGATTCAAAGTTAAAACAATAAAAATAAAAATTAAGACGCCAAGCCCGATCCTAGTTTTAGTCGCCTTAAAGTTTAGGTTTTTTATAAAGTCTAGTTCTAAAAAAACTATCATAAAACCGATGAGGGGCAAATATAGGCGATGCTCAAAAAAACCTGAGGGGGCGCTGGGATTAGGATTGATGAAAGATGGCAGCAAAAACAATAAAAACCAAGCTAGGCCAAAGATTAAATAATTACGACGGGGTCGGGGTGACCATCTGATAAAAGCAACCACCAATAAAACTAAGACGCCTAAGCCCGGGCCCCAGTTTGAATCAGCCAGAGTAGGAAAAACCGACAAATTAAGGGGTAAAACTATTTTGCCTAAATAAAGAAAAATTGCCGGCCAGCTTTTTATAATTGAGCCGAGCAAATTGAAAATATTAAAATCCGTATTCTCGAGAACGATACTACGGGGCAAGAACCAAACTAGAAGGGCGGTTAACCAGGTACTGACTAAAATAATTATTTTCTTAGTTTGATTATTAATCAAAGGCTTGGCGGTAAGGGCGTCTAAATTTATGGCGGGATCTAAGGTACCTGGAGATTCTCCGGCCTCGGTTTCGCTCTCTTTAGGACCTCCGGTTTCCAATTCTAGGGCGGAATAATTATTATGAGTGGCTGAGCCTGAATCCGTCGGCAAGCTTGAATCCGTTGGCCTTTTAAAAATTTCTTTTAGGCTAAAATTTCTAAATAAAAATAAATAAACTAAAATTAATATTGGCAAAAAGATCGCGGTTTCTTTAGTAAATAAAGCGAGCGCAAAGAATAGGGCGTGGCCGAGCCAAGCGCCCCAAGTTTCCCGACGCAACCAAGCCTCAAAGAATAACCAGGAGGCTAAAATAAAGATTGTCAAGAGAATATCATTGCGCCCCGGTACCCAGGCCACGGCCGAACTTAAGACGGGATGGACTAGAAAAACAACGCTGGCCCACCAAGCCAGAGTTCGCCGCAGACGGAGGCGCTGCAAAAAAATGAATAACAAACCAGCGGAGATAACATGAAAAATAATATTACTTAGATGATACCAAAACGGCAAAGCTTCCATCAATTTAAAATCGACCCAAAGTGACAGCGTCATAATCGGGCGATAGTAAAATTTTTGATTAGAGAAAAAAACGTCATTAGAAAAAATATCACCTAAATTAGCCTTGCTTAGGATCTGGGCATTATCCAAAATTAAATTATTATCGTCCAAATAGGAAAAATCAAAAAATAAGGTTTGGCTATATAAGATTACTCCCAGTAATAATAAGAGGGCAAAAGGTCGCCATGATTTTAACCAAAAAGAAGTCGGATTTTTGAAACCACCCTCTAATCGATTGGCTAGAAAATTAAATTTCATATATGCTCAGCCGCGCCAACGGCTTTTATTAAATAAATAGCTAGCGGCGACACCCAGGGTCGCTAAACCATATTTTAAACTCCGTCTAAAATTAATTGAGGAGGCCTCAGGAAAATATTTGACTGGCACCGGGATCTCGCCCAAGCGGTAATGTTTGGCCACAATCTGAAATAAAACTTGAGAATCAAAAACGAAATCATCGGAATTCTTCAACCAATTAATATTTAATAGAACTTCGCGTTTATAGGCGCGCATTCCGGTATGCCACTCCGACAAATTAAGGCCGCTCACCATATTTTCAATAATCGACAAAAACCGATTAGCTAAATATTTATAAGACGGCATACCGCCGGCCAAAGCCTCGCGCCGTGATCTGATTCTGGTTCCCAACATAACGTCGAAATAATCATCCCCTAAAAAAGCCGCAAAATATTTAACTAAATAAGGGTCATATTGATAATCGGGATGAATCATCACAATAATATCCGCTTCGTGGTCTAAAGCGGCCTGATAACAAGTCTTCTGGTTCGCCCCGTAACCCTTAGTCTCGGCGTGACGTAAAACTGTTAGACCTAATTCAGTGGCAATTGCGATTGTTTCATCTTGACTATGGTCATCAACTAAAATTATTTCATCGACCTCGCTGGGTAAACCATGAACAGTTAAAGCTAAAGTTTTAGCAGCATTATAGGCCGGTAAAACCACGACAATTTTTTGGCCTTTATACATAAATATCTCTAAATAAAAACTAAGTAATAATTCTCACGTCAATCGCCAGCACGCCCTGATGCTTAACAAATAAAGGATTAATATCCAATTCATTTATTTCCGGATGCGCTCGCGCCAAGCGCGCTAAATTTACCAAGGCCTGCGCCAAGTTCTTAATATCAAAACTGGCTTGACCACGCGCTCCGCGCAAAATCTGACTGACTTTTAAATTATCAATTAAGGCCAGGGCTTGGGTCAGGTTAATATCCGCGGTCGTTAACTTAAAATCTTTAAAAACTTCGGCGTAAATTCCTCCCTGTCCGATCATTAAAATCGGACCGAAAGAGGCGTCACGCTTAAAACCCAAAATCATCTCTTGCCGGTCCTTAAACATCTCTTGAATCACAAAATAATTAAGGGGATTAATTAATACTTTTTTAAAACGAGATCTTAAGCTCTTATAGGCTCGCTCCAGGGCGGCGTGATTTTTTAAATTCAAGATAACCGCCCCTTGATCACTTTTGTGAACAAAATCCGGACCAACAACTTTTAGGGCGAGGGGAAATTTAAGCTTAAAGGCTAAACGAGGTTTATATCTCAGAGTCTTAATAATCGGAATCTGATATTTTTTAAGCAGGGCTAAAGATTTGAAATAATCATAAAGACCGGGTGCTGGGCTTATTTTAGGCGCGCGGGAAATTTTTGCGGTTCGATAAATTTTTAACTCGGGCCGGAGTTTTAAATAATTAAATAATTTTTGCCAGCTTTGCAAGGCGGCTTCCGGCGAAGAAAAAATTGACACCTGTTGCGCCGCCAAATAATTATTAGCTGATTTAACCGCGTGACCGCCGATAAAGCTAGTAAAAATATTTTTCCGCGGGTATTTCTTAGCGAGGCGAGCGATTAGTTCGGCAATCTTAAGCGGCGCGGTCATGGTTTGCGCCGTGAGCAGAACTAAAACCTGAGTATTGGCGGGATCGGACAAAATAGCGGACAAAGCCAACTCGTAACGCTTCGGGTCGGCATCACCCAACAAATCAAGAGGATTATTAATGTTGATTAGAACAGGAATTACTTTTTTCAGATGTTTAACTAGGGCGGGCTGAAGAGGCGCTAAATTCAAGTGTAAACGTTCAACTTCATCGGCGCTTAAAACCGCCGGTCCGCCGGCGTTAGAAACAATAATCAAGTCGGCCGGCCGCTTGGCCTGCCAATTAAGCGGCCGGAAAAATTCCAATAAATCCAAGAATTCTTCCAAACTGGCTAAAATAATAGCACCCGCCCGGTTTAAACCGGTCATAATTATTTGATTCGACCCGGCCATTGAACCAGTATGAGACTCAGCCGCGCGGCTGCCTAAATTAGTTGTACCGGCCTTAAGAACAAACACGGGTTTTACTTTGGAGAGCCGGGAAATTAAATTCAAAAGCCTTTCCCCCTGATTTATTTCTTCTAGATACAGGAAAACTGCCTTAACTTTTTGTTCTGTTAAAAGCGCCTCCAAGAAATCATTTTCCGAGAGTACCGCTTTATTGCCTAAGCTAACAAATAATTCAAAATTAATCTTCTGTTCCTCAAACCAATCTAAGACCGCGCTCCCAATGGCGCCTGATTGCGATAGAAAGGCTAGACCGGAAACGCGCCCAGTAGTTTGCGGCTGACTGCGAGCAAACGATAGATTTAAATTAGCTAAGTTATTAATGAAGCCTAAACAATTGGGTCCCAAAATATTTAGCTGATATTTTTTAGCCACCGCAATCAATTCATCTTCTCGAGCTTTGCCCGCGAGGCCGCTTTCTTTGAAACCGGCGCTAATTATCACTAAATTTTTAAAACCTAATTTACCGGCCCGAGTGACTTCCGCCAAAACAAAAGCGGCCGGAATCGCTACCACCACCAAAACGGCCGCTTTATTCTTGAAAGTGATATCGTCTAATCTAACTAAGGCCTTTAAGCCTAAAATTTTACCGCCCTTCAAATTAATCGGATAAATTTTCCCCTTGAATTTAGATTTGATAATATTATCTAAAATCTGATAGCCGATTTTCTGCGCTTCCCGGGAAGCGCCGATCAAAGCAATCGCCTGGGGTTTTAGGAAAAGATTTAAAGACATAGATTAAAATTTAATTTTAATGGCCAGGTTTAATTTAATTAGCGCCCGAGCTGGCTTGTTTCAATCCGAGCTTAATTAAACCACTAATTATAACTAAGGCGACTAAGTAATTCAGATTAAAATAGGCCAAAACTATATAAGGGAAAATAATCTCCAAAATAATGAAGAGGAGCAAGGTCAAGCTAGAAAAATAAAAAATTTCTCTTAGGATGATGACTGATAATGATGGCTGAGAGATATCTTTTGTCTTACTCATAAAAATAATTAATTAAACTTATTTTTTGACCCCCAAGCCTAATTTGGGCTTAATATTTTCTCGCCATAGCTCCTTGAGCTTATCACCTAGACTTTTTCCTTCTAATTCCAGTCTAATCTCTTTTATTTCCAAATAGGCCGGAGCAAGACCGGCTAATTGCCGCGCTTGATTATTGGCGTACAAGCCCGGAATCGAAATCATCAAGCTATATTTATGGTTTTCTCGATAAGCGTTCGACAAATCGAAATCCAAAACGGCAATTTTATCAGGGCCAAGGACGGTCGGAGACTGATAGGCGCTCAGGATATAATTGATACTATCATCGGCCTCCCAATTACTATCTACTTTCTTAAAATCCGGGTTAATGAAAGCGGCTTGATTAAAAGCAAATAAACCATTATTTTCAACGATTAAGTTCCGGGGCTTTAAATTAATTAAGTATAGATGATCGGGGCCGGCGAAATCCACTCGCTTGTAAAACTGTTGGTAGGGGGCGTCAACTGACAAGGGCTCACGATTATAGGCCAAGATCTGTTCGCCACCGGGACCGAAAGCGGTCGCTTTCAGATTATTGACATTAGTGTAAAGATCAAAGGCGGCCACGGTTTCATCAACTAGCCATAATTTATTAATAAAAGTTAGTTTTGTTTGCGAAGTAATAATTTTTCTAGTGACAATATCATCATTGGCCTTAACTTCAACTTTATAAACGCCGCGGGGCAAATCCTTAATTACGAAAGCTAAAACGGATTGCGCGCTTAACTGACCGGTGTCGGCAATAATCCCGTCATCTCTAACTCGTCGGGTCAAAATGTTTTGACCCTTATAATCACTAACCAAAACTGTCACTCCATCACCCTTAAGATCGTAATTCTGATTTAAGTCCTGGAACCAAAAAGTTAAATTAAAATCCTCACCGTCAAGATAAGTATAAAATTGGTAAGGTCCGCGCAGGCCCGCCGCCATAATTCGAGTCGACTTAGCCGGCGAATAATTATCTAGGTAATATGGCCGAAGCAAAGAATAATTATAAAGAGCTAAGTCTGAGCGCTCGCCAGCCCTTTGGATAAAATAGGCCAAATCAGCTACGGGTTTTTGCCGTTCGTATAAAGTTAAGCCGCCCTCCGTCAGGGTCGGCCAATTTAAATTATCTAAAATTTTATTAACGACTGGCTTCATTTGATATTGCCAAACAATCTTATCCATCAAAACTCCGGCTTCAACGATCGGCGTACTGGACGCTAAGTAGTCCTGATAGGTAATAATTAAACGCGCCCTGGTAAAAAACCGTGGCGTAAACACCGAGAAATAAACTGGATCGGCAATCAATTTAACGTAATCGCTAGTCTTGAAGTCAATTCGCTCAGCCGGACTAAATTGACCAATAAATCCTTGGCCGCCAAAAAATTGCCATGACCGGGAGAAATCACGATTATAAAAAATCCGGCCACTAGGCACTAAACGGGCCAATATAAGAGACGAAAGGGCAGCGAGTAAAATTAGCGATAAAATTAGACGAATTTTAACCACCGTGCTTTGTCTTATTTTCTTGATTATTTTAGGCATAAAAAACCTTCGGCTTCAAACCAGGTCAATTTTTATAAGTTCCCGCCCTTATATTTTAAGCTATTTTAACTAAATAAAAAAGCCCAGGACCAAGCCTGGGCTTTAAGCTGAATAATAGGCAATAAAAGCGACTAGTTCTGAAAAAACACTAACTTGAGCAGGCGCTATTTAACGATTTTAAACCAATTTCTTTTACCTAATTTTAAATTCAGACCGACTGGCGGAATTTCAATTTTCTCTTCCCCGTCACGATAAACTTTGTCAGTAATTTTGACCGCGCCCTGTTCTAACAAACGTCGTAACTCGCTCTTACTTTTATCCGGGCAACATTTTTTAACGATTTCTAAAAGTTCGGCCTGGGCCACGCCAATTTTTACTTCAGCTAACTCAGCCGGTACTTCTTTGTTTTGAATTTTTTTAATAAACAAATCTTGCGCGCTCTGAGCCTGCTTAGTCCCATGAAATATTTCCGTAATTAAATAAGCGGTTTTCATTTTCGCATCGCGCGGATTAGGTGCTTTTAGTATTTTTTCAATCTCCGACAAAGGGACGCGGGTATTGCTAATTAAAAAAACTCTAATCATTTCGTCTGCCTGAGACATAATTGCGCCGTACATATCTTCTGGAACCAAATCCAAAAATATCCCGGTCCCAAGACTTTTTGACATTAATTCTCCAGTCGCCGGGTTAGCCATTAAATTAGCGGCGACAACAAATTTATCTTTATTTTTAAATTTCTTAAGTAAGGTGCGACCGACTAAGGCATTAAAGATCTGATCGGTACCGCAAAGCTCAACGTCAACCTCCATGGCGACGCTATCATAACCCTGCATTAGAGGATACATAAATTCATGAAGATATATCGGCTTGCCACTCTGCAAACGCCTGGCGAACATATCCCGTTCTAGCATCTGCTGGACCGTAACATTTGAAGCCAAATTTATTATATCTTCCATGGTCAACTTAGCCAACCAATCATGATTATATAATATTCTTGGCGGATTTACTTTATCGTCAAAGTTAATAATTGGTTTAATCTGTTGAAGCCAATTTTTCATATTTGCCAAAACTTCGTCGCGGCTCAATTGTTGACGCGTCGTCATTTTACCACCCGGATCACCAATTCGAGCGGTAAAATCTCCGATTAGAACAATTACTTCGTGGCCCATTT